>CAZMHK010000029.1:0-27066 GCA_964566045.1 uncultured Flavobacterium sp. | reverse complement strand
TTATATTTGCCGAGTCTAATTTAACACACAAATGAAACCAAACACACAACAATTAAAGGATTTAACAATCCAAGTTAGAAGAGATATTCTTCGCATGGTACACGCAGTCAACTCAGGACACCCAGGTGGTTCATTAGGTTGTGCTGAATTTCTTGTAGTATTGTACCAAAACATAATGGATCGCAAAGAAGGTTTTGAAATGGACGGAATAGGTGAAGATCTTTTCTTTCTATCTAATGGTCATATCTCACCTGTATTGTACAGTGTATTGGCACGAAGCGGTTATTTTCCAGTTGCTGAATTAGCTACTTTCCGTTTGATCAATTCTAGATTACAAGGTCACCCAACTACACACGATCATCTGCCAGGAGTACGTATTGCATCTGGTTCTTTAGGTCAAGGATTATCTGTTGGGATTGGTGCTGCTCAAGCTAAAAAACTGAATGGTGACAACCATATCATTTACACCCTTCATGGTGATGGTGAACTACAAGAAGGTCAAAACTGGGAAGCCATCATGTATGCATCTGCTAAAAAAGTAGATAACTTAATTGCAACAATCGATTTGAACGGAAAACAAATTGATGGAACTACTGACGAGGTTTTAGCTATGGGAAGTATCCGTGCTAAATTTGAAGCTTTTGATTGGGATGTTTTAGAAATTGAAAAAGGAAACGATATCGAGGCTATTATTGCCGGTATGAACGATGCCAAATCAAGAACTGGAAAAGGAAAACCAGTTTGCGTATTGTTGCACACAGAAATGGGTAACGGTGTCGATTTTATGATGTACAGTCATGCATGGCATGGTAAAGCTCCTAACAACGATCAATTGGCTACTGCATTGAGTCAAAACGAAACTACCGGAGATAACTCAGATTATTAAGTATTAAAATTATGGAGTGCCAATTTCTGATCTACGCAATGGCGAAATAGTTCAGAATTTTTTAATCTTTCAATTTTTTAATCTTTCAATTTTAAAAAGCGATAATGAAAAAATATACGAATACAGGAAGTAAGGATACACGCTCAGGTTTTGGAGCAGGAATGACTGAACTAGGTCAAAAAAACGAAAATGTAGTAGCACTTTGTGCCGATTTAATTGGTTCTCTAAAATTTGACGATTTTAAGAAAAACCATCCAGAGCGTTTTTTCCAAATTGGAATCGCAGAAGCGAACATGATCGGAATTGCAGCAGGATTAACTGTAGGAGGAAAAATTCCTTTTACTGGAACTTTTGCCAACTTTTCTACAGGAAGAGTGTACGATCAAATTCGTCAATCAGTAGCTTACTCTGAGAAAAATGTAAAAATTTGCGCCTCACACGCTGGATTGACTTTAGGAGAAGACGGTGCTACACACCAAATCTTGGAAGATATCGGATTGATGAAAATGCTACCTGGAATGACCGTAATTAACACTTGTGATTACAACCAGACTAAAGCAGCTACTTTAGCACTTGCCGATCATAACGGACCGGCTTACTTGCGTTTTGGTCGTCCGGTTGTGCCTAACTTTATGCCAGCTGACGAACCATTCGTAATTGGTAAAGCAATCACGCTTACAGAAGGATCTGATGTGACGATTGTAGCTACGGGACATTTGGTTTGGGAAGCGTTGCAAGCTGCTGAAGCTCTTGAAGAAAAAGGAATTTCTGCAGAGGTAATCAACATTCACACCATCAAACCATTAGATGAAGAAGCTATTTTGAATTCTTTAGCAAAAACAAAATGTATTGTTACTGCTGAAGAACACAATATTTTGGGTGGTCTTGGCGAAAGCATCTCTAGAGTATTAGCTTTAAACAGTCCGGCTCCACAAGAATTTGTTGCTGTAAATGATAGCTTTGGTGAATCAGGAACGCCAGAACAATTAATGAAGAAATACAAACTGAACGATCAAGCTATTATCGAAGCAGTAGAAAGAGTAATGAAAAGAAAATAATTTTTTCATTGTTTTCCATAAAAAAAACCAGTTCGCCGTGGCGAACTGGTTTTTTTTATGTCTTTTATTTTCTAGTTACATTTGACCAAATGTCTTTTGATTCTTGCTGGATTGGTGGTGTTTCCATCACAGCTTGGTATGTCAGCAAAAGGAATAATTGTACCATTAGCAGCTGTAATTTCAGTTCGCGTGCTAATACCATCACCATCATCATCTACATCTAAGTAATTAGGAATTCCATCTCTATCTGTATCATCTGCATAACGGATAGCATCCGAAGGAAATGTCGGATAATCAATTTTGTTGCCATAATTAAACATATATCCATCCCCATCTATATCCTCGTCCACATCCAAAATACCATCTCCATCCAAATCATTTCTTCTGATTTCATACAATTTAAAACTAAAAACCAACGGCGCATAAGGTGGAATGGCGTTTGCTCCAGCCGCATAATAAGCCAAAGCTGAAGGAATAATCATTACTCCAGAACCGTAGTCACTATATGATACAGTACCATCAGGGTTGGAGCCATAGATTCCTGTTTTAAATTCAGGCAAATAATTACCCCATTTCGCAGCCAATCCAGTTAAATCAAAAAAGGACTGTTGATTATTTACCTCTTCAAAAAAAGTTGACCCTAAAGTAGAGACATCACCAACTTTGGTTCGTGATAAATATTCACCTCTGTATGCAGTTAAAACACCGTCGGTACTTGTTGGCGACTGCCCCACTCCATCGCGCAGTTTAATGTAGTACAATTTGTATTTCACATCATGCACTGTAACCTCTCGCAACAATAATTTAGGAAACGAAGCGCTATTTAAATAATTCCAAATAGGAGTTTGCGTTCCGCCAGCAGGAATTTTTGATATTTTAGTCAGTACATCTGGATTGGTATCTTCTATATAATATGTTTTTAAGTATTCCTCAATATCCGCACTTTCAGTAGCATACTGCGTAGCATAATCCCTTGGCGGAGTTAATGCGACCGCTTCATCTTTTGAACATGAAAATAAAGAGACTGTTGTAATTGATAAAATAAAATAATACTTAAATTTGTTCATTATAGCTAAATTTTTAAGTGCGCAAGATACAATATTGATTGATTTTTGTAAACAATTTAACGCCGATTTTAGAAAAATTATGAGAATAGATAAATATTTATGGTGTGTTCGTTATTACAAAACCAGGAACATGGTGACCGAGGCTTGTAAAAAAAACCACATTACCGTAAACGGTCAAGTAGCCAAAGCCTCAAAGGAAGTTTTTCCTACTGATAAAATCACTTTTAGGAAGGATCAAATAACGCAAATTATTACCGTTCTTGACATTCCTGAAAATCGTGTAGGTGCTAAATTAGTGGATATGTATCGCCGCAACGATACGCCTCCCGAAGCTTTTCAGCATTTAGAATTACTAAAATTATCTAAGGAACACTATCGTAAAAACGGAACTGGTAGACCAACCAAAAAAGACCGTCGCGACATTGATGAATTTGGTAACGAAATAATCACCGATGATGATGAGGATTAAACCATAATTTCTCATCAAATAAAAAAATCATTTTTATATCCTAAAACCATTAAACAACAACATTATATAATGGACAAAAATATCATCTTGAACAATCAAGAAATAGAACATAAAATAAAACGTATTGCTTACCAAATCTACGAAACCTTTGTAGATGAGCAAGAAATTGTGATTGCTGGCATTGCAAGCAATGGTTTTACTTTTGCCAAAAAAATTGCAGCAGTCCTTGAAAGCATTTCTCCTATCAAAGTATCACTCTGCGAAGTGCAAATTAACAAACTAGAGCCACAACTCCCGATTACGACTTCATTAACACAAGAGCAATACGCTAACAAAGGACTGGTTTTGGTAGATGACGTACTCAATTCAGGTACGACACTAATATATGCCGTAAAACACTTTATAGACGTACCACTGAAAAAATTTAAAACAGCAGTATTAGTTGATAGAAATCACAAAAAATATCCTGTAAAAGCCGATTTCAAAGGTATCTCCCTTTCTACCTCACTTTTTGAGCATGTACAAGTTGTGTTTGACGAAAACGGCGACAACTACGCCTATTTAAGCTAACAAAGCAATAATATCAGCAACCGTTTGTTCGATAGATTTTTCATCAACCACTACTTTATATTGTGCTTGATTGTAGTAAAAGCTTCTATCGAACAAATGTTTTGCGATAAACTCCCTCATTTCCTCTTCGTTTTTGCTCGCAATAAGAGGTCGTTTGCTTTTATTTTGATGCAATCTTTGAAATAAAGTCTCAATCGAAGCTTTTAAATAAATTGAAAAAACGTTATCACCTTTAAAAAATTCGTGATTATTGGCATAACAAGGCGTTCCTCCGCCCAAACCAATGATCATTTCTTCTGTTGATTGCATCAAATCAGCAAAAACTTCGTGTTCAATTTTGCGAAAATAGATTTCTCCGTGCTTTTCAAAAATAGCATTTATGGACAAATTGAGCTTTTTTTCGATCATTTCATCCAAATCTACAAAAGGGACTTGAATACTTTTGGACAATTTTTTAGCAATAGTAGACTTCCCGCAGCCCATATAGCCTAATAATATGATTTTTTTCATCTTAATAAAACCTTACAAATTAAGGTGTTGTGTTTTTTTGTTTAAAAAAGACAAATTTATAATAAAAATGCTTGCAATAATCCGAAATTAGTTCTTATATTTGCACCCGCATTCAAGGAAAGAATATGACTCGATAGCTCAGTCGGTAGAGCACATCACTTTTAATGATGGGGTCCTGGGTTCGAGCCCCAGTCGGGTCACAAATTTAGTGATCAACACATAATTTCCTTGAAAGCAATGACTCGATAGCTCAGTCGGTAGAGCACATCACTTTTAATGATGGGGTCCTGGGTTCGAGCCCCAGTCGGGTCACAAAGGTTATTTGCACAAGCGAATAACCTTTTTTATTTTAAGGCCACGTGGAGAAACGGTAGACTTGCCATCTTGAGGGGGTGGTGCTCGTAAGGGCGTGTGGGTTCAAATCCCACCGTGGTCACAAATAAAACCCAACAACTTCTTTTAAAAAGAGGTTGTTGGGTTTGCTATTATCTTCTTCTTTTTTTCCATGGGGCGTTGACTTCCCAATTTCCTGCCATGATACAACCATAAGGAAGTACTTCATCTATCACGGTTCCTAAACCAAAATCCTCCATTTGATTTCTCACTGATGCTGCATTTTTATAGGCCGATGGCAGCTCGGTAATGTCTATTTCGTTCGAAAAAAATCGAATATCCAATCCTTGGGTTTCTTCTTCAAAAACTTCTTGGATTGTTTTTTCTCCCTTGCTTTTTCGGTGTTGGGTTCTACTTATGTTTCTTCCGGCACCGTGTGGTGCAAATCCTAAATTGGTATCGGTTGTGGCACCTTCTACAATTAAAACGGATTCTGCCATATTCAACGGAATCAAACGCGGTCCTGTGCTATCAGGCATGAATTTCGGGTCTAATGGTGTGGCACCTTTGGCGTGATAAAAAAGGTCTCCTTCTTTGAAAACAAAATTATGCTCGTTCCAGTACCTATTTTCTTTTTCGATTCCCAATTTCTCTAAAGTAGCATCGTGCAGGCATTCGTGGTTTAATTTTGTCCAAGAACGTATGATTTGCAACGCTTCCCAATATAAGTTTCCTTCCTTAGTATCAAACGGAATCCACGCATTTTGTGGCAAGGTTTCTGGCGAAAGTGTTTTTCTAAACTTTTCGGCAAGATGCATTCCTTTTCTGTACAAATTGGCACCCACGCCTCTACTCCCGTGATGCGTGACCATCATGGTATTTCCTGTATTTTTTGAAATCCCTACAAACAAGAAATGGTTTCCATCGCCTTGTGTTCCTAAATGCGAACGAGCAGCGCTAATCATTTTTTCATCGTTCAAAAAATAATTGCTTTGAAATGCTTCTAACATAGCAGCAGGAAAGCGGAATTGGGTTTCGCGGCTTCTTCCGCCTCCACCAAAATGGGTGATGGTATGCGCGGCATCTAAAACTTCTTTTGGATCTGTTTTTCCAAAATCAGTCAGCATCACAGAGCAACAAATATCAGCACTATGCATTCCCGGATGAATTGCATTTTTAGCCACTGCAACTCCACCCACCGGAATGGTTCCGTCAGGACCTGTAGGGCAAGCATCCGGCATGATGACACCATTGACTAAAGTTGGCGTTCGCATCAAGGTTTTCATGGTTTGCACCACATCGGTTACATTTTTTTCTTCCAGTTCGTTTTCTGCCTTTATATTTTGGTGAAAAGTGATGGCTTGAGCGTGTAACTCTATAGGATCAGGCAATTTGAATTGTGCCAAATAGGCTTTTATTTCCTCGGTTTCTAATTGATTGTCATTGATATGTGCAAGTGCTTCTTTGAACCAAGCTCCTTGCCTGAATCCTAATTGAATAATATCGGCTCCTGTAAATTGTAATTTTTGTTCCATTTTTATTCGGTTTATATTTCTTTGCAAATATTGATATTGTGGTACGCAATTATTTTGTGTAGTTATAAATAATTCATCGTATCATATAAATAACTTAGTCTTTGTAACTGCTCTTCTTTTAAATTTGTTGCCATAATATGATTTTCAATTGCTGTAGTTATTGTCTTTTTATTTGCAATTATCCAATTTTCGATTATTGAATTTAAATCAGAATCAATAAAGCTATTAGTTCTTATTTTTCCTCTATAATTAAAATTATTTGTAATCAGTTGTTCCAAATGAATTATTGAAAAGTTACTTAAATCTTGTAACCAAATTTCAAGATATGGTTGCACATCAATACTAGCCAAATAAAACATATTTATTATTTCAATTAATTGTGCTTCATTATTGTATACATCTGTTTCTAAACATTTTTCAAAAAATGCTAGAAAAAATTCATTAATGCATTGTACCTCTTCATTGGTACTCCAATAGGTTCTGTTGTTAAAATTTAAATTTTTCAAACTCAACGACACATCCACTGCAGATGTAAATTCATACTCACTAATTAACTCTAAATATCTTGGTAAAAAATATTTAAATTCAACCATATCATAATTATATGCTTGCGCTCCATCATTGTAATCACAAATTAATTCAACAGGAATTAACTTTAATTCTGTTGTTAAAAGTAATCTTGCATCATTGATATCTAAACAACATGCTGTACAAACATTATTTATGTTTTGTGGTCTAGTATAGTTAAATACCTTGTATACTTTGGTTATTATATTTTTAAGTTTTGTTTCCATCAATCTTTTTATTTCTTCAACAAATATTCAAAACCTACTACGCAGTTATTTTGCGTAGTGCAAAAAGATTTGTATGTTTGGTGTAAACTCCGCGCAAATGCTTCAAAATAAATATACTGCTTTACTGCTCCAGATTGGTTTTAATGAAAATGCAATCCTGATTAATTGGCTTGATTTAGTAAAAGCCTATGCTGCTAAAGGGAGACATTATCACAATTTAAATCATCTGGAGGAAATGATTGTTTTATTTGACCGCTATAAAGAGGCGTTGCAATTTCCCAATGAAGTTTTGTACGCTATTTTTTACCACGATATTATTTATAAAGTGACCCGAAAAGACAATGAGTTGAAAAGTGCTGAACTGGCTTTGTCTATTTTGCCTGAAAATGCCACACTGGATAAACAATTGGTTTTTGACATGATTTGCGCTACTCAACTGCACCAACAAAACGACATAGAAGACATTAACTGGTTGATTGATTTTGATTTGAAAATACTGGCTAAAGACTGGAACGAGTACACCATTTATTGTGATCAAATTAGGAATGAGTATAAAATTTATCCTAATCTTTTATACCAACCTGGTAGAAAGAAAGCATTAGGGCATTTTCTTGAAAACGAATTTATTTTTCAAACTGATGAATTTAGAACTAGGTTCGAAGTGCAAGCGAGAGAAAATATACAACGCGAAATAGAATTATTAAGCTGAAATTGAAAACAGTATTGCTTTGCGTGAGGGCAATTTCATTAAGCTAATGGGAAAAAAAATAGCACGCAGATGCAGCAGATTTTCAATCATTTTTCTGCAAAAATCTGCGTAAGAACAAAAGGGTAATTGCTTAACTTCATGATATTATGTACCAGCAGTGCCAATAAGTTAAAGGGGAAAAGAAAAAAATATAGCACGCAGATGCAGCAGATTTTCACTCATTTTTCTGCATAAATCTGCGTGAAAACAAAAAGAGTAATTCCTTCAATTAATAACATTGTGCGTGAGGGGTAGTAGCGAAAATCCTTTTAGGACTGCAGCGGTAGCGAAAGTGCTAAAAGATTGCAGCGTATGACCCGACCCGCAGTTTTTACGGAGGGTCACGCCCAAAAAAAAGAAAATATGTCACAAAATAAAAATGCGCTTATCCGGTACAAGACCATTGATAAGTGTTTGCAAAATAAATACCGAACTTGGACGCTAGAGGACTTGATTGCGGCTTGTTCTGAAGCTTTGTTTGAGTACGAAGGAAGGGAAAATGCGGTAAGCAAGAGAACGGTTCAAATGGATATTCAGTTGATGCGTAGCGAAAAACTGGGCTACAATGCGCCCATTGTGGTGTATGACAAAAAGTATTATACGTACGAAGACGAGGAATTTACGATTACGAATATTCCGCTGACGGAAACGGATATTAATGTACTCACAGAAACGGTTTCAATGCTCAAACAATTTAAAGACTTTTCTTTGTTTAATGATGTGTCTGATATTTTGCAACGTTTAGAGGATAAAATTTATGCCGAAAAGTCTCAAACACAACCGGTGATTTACTTAGATAAAAACGAAAAACTGAAAGGCTTACCATTTTTAGAGGAAATTTACCAAGCCATTATTAAAAAAACAGTTTTGGTAATTACGTACAAGTCATTCAAATCACAGGAGGAAACGGTATTTCATTTTCATGGATTTATATTGAAAGAGTTTAACAACAGATGGTTCTTGATAGGAAGAAGAAAGAAAAACCAGCCCATAACTAATTTGGCACTGGATAGAATCATTGCTATTGATTATGATTTTAATATGCCGCATTTAGAGGAAAATTTTAATGCGGACCTGTATTACAAAAATGTGGTGGGAGTGACTGTGAATACGGGCTTACGTCCGCATCGATTTGAACTCTGGATTGACGCTATTAATGCTCCTTATGTGCTTACTAAACCCTTACATAATTCACAACGATTGATCAAGCAAAATGAAGATGGTAGCATTATTATTCACTTATTTGTGATTCCAAATTATGAATTAGCACGTATTTTTCTAGGTTTTGGCAGTGGTCTTGAGGTGATACGACCCGACTATTTCCGGAATCAAATGAAAAGTGTAATTCAAAAGTCTCTAGCGCGTTATGCGGAATAACGCTCTGCAATATCTCTCTCAATTAAAATATATAAAGTACAATAAGGGATAGCAACAACACGCATTTTACAGATAAAATAAATGCTCCTAAGTAAAAGTAAAAACCTTCATTTTTTTTAAGAACGGGTTTACAACTGAATAAAGTACTCATGGTTTTAATTTATTTATTTTTTGTGTTTTATCTAAGAGACAATGTTACGTGTATTAAAAGGCTTACACAATACCCACTTTTAGTGATATTTTAATTATTTATTTTAAAATTGCTAATACAACATCTTGACTTGATTACTGGTTAAAGTTCTGAAAACGATATCTTGTTGTACCAAAAAAATATTAACGTTTGTGATTTCGTTAATTTGTCTTGATGCGTTACTTTTGCAGCGTCAAAATACACACTTTGAAAAAGTTCAGTATCTACATACTTTCTTTTATTTTACTCCTGCCCACTTTTGGCAGCTCTTTTACGTATTTGACATTTAAACTTCAGCAAGAAGAAATTGCAAAAACCATTTGTGTGCAACGCAAAATGGTTTTTAATAGTTGTAACGGCCGTTGCGAACTGCAAAAAAGTTTAAAACGCTACACGGACAATGAAAAAAGCATGCAAAACACCCTCAAAGAAAAAGTTGATGTGGTGTATGTGCAAGAACTGCTTAGTGCTTCATACGAGTTGGTACAGCCTATCGTTATTACAACAAAAACCGAAACCGTTGTAAACCGCAAACCAGTTTCATTTTCGGCTTACACCTTTCGCCCTCCAGCTTATTTCATTTAACAAGATCAATCTGTTTTAGAACGAAATGCACCTTATGTTGCCTACTTCGTTTTACAATATTGCGTAGGCACTAACCGCGTCTTGATCTTTCGTGCTTTGTTTGCTTGGTTTTTAACCTTGCAAACAATTTAAACCCACTATCAGCTAATTCAGTTTTGCAACTTAATTAAAGGAGGATTCTGGGTTAAATTTTCACTGAAATAAGATTTTTACACCTTTCAAACAAAATGAAAAAATTGATTTTTGTAATGCTTTTGGCGTTACAATATACCTATGCACAAAAAACTGCTGCAGTAGATAGCAGCACCGTAGAAAACCTAAACGAAGTAGTAATTACTGCCAATCGTGGCAAGGCCAAACGAAGTGAGGTGCCAGTGGCAATTTCTAAACTATCAACAAAACTCATACAAGAAACTAAAGCGACTTCTGCTTTCGAAATTGTGAATAAAACGCCTGGGGTAATGATGACGAATCTCGGTAACGAGCAACACGGAATGTCCATCAGGCAACCAATGGGTTTGAGTCCGTATTATTTGTATCTCGAAGACGGCTTACCTATTCGACCACTCGGCGTTTTCAACCACAATGCGTTGCTTGAAATGAATCCGTTTAATTTACAAAATCTAGAAGTGATCAAAGGTCCCGCTTCATCACTTTACGGTCCAGAGGCTGTGGGCGGAACAATAAATTTTATCACCGTAAAACCAAGCCGCGATCCTGAGTTTAAAGTGGGTATTCAGGCAGATCAATACGGCTACCGCAACCTGCAAGCCTTTGGGAGTGCTACTATCGGCAAATTTTCGTTTGCTATTGCGGGCGCAAGCACTGACCAAACTAACAGTTGGCTCACTTTTTCTGATTATAACAAAAACAATTTGAACGCTAAATTCCAATATAATTTTAGCAACAATCTCCGCTTGATTAGCAGTACTTTTTATGGGCAATATTACTCGGATATGACGGGCAGCGTAAACGAACACGACTTTAAAAGTCGCTCCTACAAAAGTACAACCGATTTTACCTACCGAAAATCAGAGGCTTTGCGGAGTCGTCTAACAATTGAAAAAGAATGGTCTGAAAACAGTCAAACCGTTGTAACAGTTTACCACCGAGACAATAAATTAGGGCAAAACCCAAGCTACGGCATTCGATGGAATCCTACGCCATCAGCAACCAACGATCCTACAAAAGCAACTGGCGAAATCAATTCGAACGATTTTAAGAGTTACGGAATCGTGGCGCAGCACATGCAAGGATTTTCGTTTTTGAACTCTAAATTAATCGCCGGAACAACTTACGATAGGTCACCAAACGATTATTTTTCGCACCAAATTAAACTACAAGCCAACCGAAATCCAGATGGAAAGACGGTAAACAATTACCAAATTTTAGAAGTTCGACCTGATTTACGCATTTCAAATTACAATGCTACCATTTACAACAACTCGGGCTATGTGCAATACAACTTTCAACCGCTTTCAAAAGTAACGGTAACCACAGGAGCGCGCTACGACTACATCAAAATTGATTACATCAATAACATCAATGCTACTTCGGGAGCCAAAACCTATGATCAGCTGACTTTTAAAGCAGGTGTCAATTACAATCCGCTTACAAACGTTGGGTTTTATGCCAATTATTCTCAAGGATTCTCTCCGCCTTCGGTGACTACTTTATTCCGTCCAAAACCTGGAGTTACACCCGTACAATTTTACACGGATCTTGATGCGGCAAATTTTTCAAACTACGAAATTGGCGGTTATAGCAATTTACTAAAAAACAAATTAACACTAGATTTTGCCGTGTATGTACTTGATGGTCGCAATGAATTATTAAGCATTCGTCAACCTGACAATTCAACCGATACCCAATCAGCCGGGAAAACAAGCCATAGAGGAATTGAACTTGGGTTACAATACAATCCGTCATCACAGCTTGCATTTCGCCTTGGCGGAACCTACGCGCGTCATGAATTTATCGATTTTACTATTTCCAGACGAAGCACCGATGCGGTTCAAAAACTCGACGGCTTTGACATGCCTAGCGCACCGCGATGGATTGCCAATTCTGAGCTTAATTACTATCCTAAATGGTTCCCTAACTTCCGTACAGCGCTAGAGTGCCAGTACGTTTCAAGCTGGTTTCAAAACCAAATCAATACCGCTTCCTACGGCGGCTACACCATATTCAACGCACGATTAGGCTACCGCTACAAACAGGTTGAATTTTTTACCAACATTATGAATTTAACTGATAAACTGTATACCACCAACACCACTCGAGGCAATGCCGAAATCGATCAGGCTACATATACCGCCGCCGCACCCCGCATTTTCATGATGGGATTGCAGTACAATTTATCGTTAAAAAAATAATTATCAGGAGCTTATCCGGCTATCCGCTTTATCTTTTTTGAGGCCAAAAAAAGGCCTCAAAAAAGGATATCGCTCCTATCCGGGCTAAAAAACACACAAAATGAAAAAAGAAAATCAAAAGACATCTACACGAAAAAAAGATTCCAAATGGATCAAAAAAATCAAGCAACACGTCTACGCGTGGCACCGAACTTTGGCCATTCTCACTATTATTCCGGTTATCTTTTGGACACTTTCAGGCATCATGCATCCGTTTATGGCGCATTTTTTTAAACCTGAAATCGCCAATCAAGAACTACCTCAAACCGCCATTAATCAGAGTCAATTACCATTGTCTTTGAAAGAAGTTTTACAAAAAAACCAGCTCAAAACGTTCAAAAACTTTCGCCTAGTCAGCCTGAATGACAAAACCTATTATCAAGTAAAAACCGAATCAGGAGCCCTACTCTATTTTGACGCAACCACATCTCAAAAACTTGAAAACGGCGATCAAAAATATGCCGAAGTTCTAGCGCGTTACTTTTTACAAGACAGTACCAGCCGCATTACAAACAGCAAAGTCCTCACTGAATTTACAACGCAATACAAGTACGTAAACCGCTACTTGCCCGTATACCAACTGAGTTTTGATCGTGGCGATGAAATGCAAGTTTATGTAGAAACCGCCTCAAGCAAACTAGCTACTTTCAACCCGAAATCACGTCAAATTTTTATTTGGTTCTTTGATACTTTTCACAATTGGTCGTTTATTGATGCGATTTCTAATAACAGTTTGCGCATCATAATCATGATTGTACTTTTGTCTGTCATCTCCTTTTCAGCAATAAGCGGACTCTTGATTTACGGGCTTTTCTGGAAACAATTCAAAAAGAGTGAAGCGCTTGCTCCCAAAAAAGGTATTCGTCGTTACCACCGACAAATCGGGATTTGGATTTCATTATTTACCTTAACCTTTGCTTTTAGCGGTGCCTATCACGCCACTACCAAATGGGATCCGTACACGCTATCGCAAATGGTATACGAACCAAGCTTTAAAACTGAAGCACTTACAACTTCACTTACTGATTTAAAACTAGATTGGAATCGGTTTGAAAATGCTAGTATGGTTGCATTTCAAGACAGTTTGTACTACCGTTGTCAACTGCTTCCTAAGCAAATAGCTAAGACTAACACAGCCATCAGCGCACCTAAATCAAAATGGGCAAAAAAAGACAAACAACCGCTAGAAATTGTTTACATCAACGCACAAACCAATCGCATCGCTCCTAATCTGGATGTGAAATATGCTGAATTTTTAGCACATTATTTTACAGATGGCGCACCAAAAGCCGCTTGTTGTGAAATGATCCCTGAAACTGACGAACCTGAAACTTCTTCACAAAACGCTGAATTCGTTGAAACTAAAATTATTACTGAGTTTGAAAGTCGGGAATATGGGTTTGTAAACAAGCGTCTGCCCGTTGTAAAACTGGCCTACGACACTCCTGAAAACACTACTTATTTTATAGAAACAGCCACTTCAAGATTAGCCGCAAAAGTAGAAAACGCAGATAAAAGAGAAGGTTATTCCTTTGCCATTCTACACAAATTTTTGTTTTTAGATTGGGCAGGCAAAAATGTACGTGATACTGCAATGGTTTTGGCCGCACTTGCAATTTTAATCGTGTGTGTTTTAGGATTGATTTTGTTCCTTAAGAAAAAGTAAAAGCCAAAAAAAGCGTCATAAACAAGAGTTCATGACGCTTTATTTTTTCCTAGCACTAATTATTTCATCAATTGCTGTAAAGGCTTGAGCTGTTCCATATCAATTTTTGATTGCTGCAACACACTAAGCATGGTCATAATGTGCGTCGGGTTCATGTCTTTACCCAAAACACGTACAACTACAAAACCGTTTTCTTTTTTGTTACCAAACAAAATAAACTCATCGATGTGCTCGTCAGTACCCACAAAACTCAAAGAAGCACCTTCTTTTCCTGAACCAAACTTCATCAATTGCTGGTACTTTTTATCTTTTAAAATCAAATCGACTTTGGCGCGTTCTGTTTCAAACTCGGCTTTGTTGGTCGCATTTGCCTTAAAGGCCAACACATTCATTTTGTCAAAAGATTTTAATGCTTCCGTTTGAGCGACTGATAATTTGCTCGCATCCACATTCAAAATAGTAGGCGAAACATCTAAGGCAACAAAGTTTTTATTTTCGGCATGTTCTACAAAATACTTTTGCAAAGAAGATTCATTGTTGCAACTCCATAAAAAGAGCGCCATTACTACGGGAATTCCGAATCGCAATTTCATCTTACTTTTTACCTTTAGTTGCTTTCTTCAAATCTTCTCCTCCTGGAATTTTCATTTTATTGGTCAGCACTGCAATTTCATCTAAATCAAAATTCCCTTTCAGAGACATCAATACCGTATCATCATTTTTTGTTCCATCTATAAACATAAATAGCTCTTTAATTTGAGAACCAGTCGTGCTGGATTTTACTAAAATTTTGATACTACGTCCTTGATCATTAACGCGCATTAATTCTTCTAAACCAGCAGTTTTGACATATTTATCTGCAACTACTTTCATTTCGCCTGCCCATCTAGAATTTTTAGTAGTGAACACCTTCAAATCATCTAGTTTCTTAATTAAACTTAAATATTGCTGCGTTTCTTTATCGGAAGGATCCATTTTTACCTTGCTCATGAGCTCAAACATTTTTTCATTGACTATAATAGACTGTACTACATCTACTCCGTCAAATTTATCAAACATAGATTGTGCAAAAAAAGTACTACTTACTAAAGTGAATAGTAGCGTTAATAGTAACTTCTTTGAAGTATTGAATTTCGTCTTCATTTTGATTGTATTATTAATTGTTTTCATTTTTATTTTTTTTTTTAAAATTCATTTTTTTAATCTTTACATCCGCTATTTACCTCATTATAAACCATCTAACTTATTATTAGTATTGATAAAAATCATGTCTTTTGTAGTTTGATACTCCTGAAAGTAGTGTACACTTTCTATGCCAACATTTACTTGACTAGATAACATTGACAATGCCTTTTGTGTTGCCTCAAATGCCACTTTAGGATCTTCGTAAGTACCTAAATCTGATTGCTCAGGTGCTGTTGTTTGTAAAAAAGTAAAAGTACTCCAACCTACAAGCACCACTACAGATGCTGCTGCTGACCACCACAGCATTCTATTACGGGCTGGTTTTACAGTTTCAAAAATTGGCAATTGTTTAGGGCACTCCTCTACTTTTGCTTGATCAAAATAACCAAAAAGCGACTGATATTGTTGCAAATGTGGAGCAGGAACTTGCGTGGAAAAATAATTTCGTAGTTGCTGCTCTTCGTTTAAAGAAGTTTCTCCGTTAAAATATTTCTCTAAAAGACTATCTATCTCGCTCCATTCCATAATTGTGTGTTTTTGTCATATTTTCTCTAATTGTTTTACGCGCTCTTGATAGCGCTACGCGAATGGCACTTTCACTCATATTCAAAATTTCGGCCATTTCGTTAAAATCATATTGTTCAATATCTCTTAACTGAACAATTAACCGTTGTTGTTCAGGCAACTGCATCATTATTTTGTTAACCCATTCGAGGCTATCAGTATCTTCAACAGTTTGTTCAATTCCCGCTGCTCCGTCTGTATAATTGCTATGAACCAGTTGCATGTTGCTAGAGCGTTTTGCTTTTAATTGATCTAAGCAATAATTTTTGGTCATTGTCATAGCCATCGCCTCAGTGCTTTTGTAGGTTTGTAAGTTGTCGTTCTTAGTCCACAACTTCACCAAAACTTCTTGTGTAGCATCTTCAGCTTCTTCGGTACTCACCAACAATCGTTTGGCCAATCGAAAGAGTTTGTCTTTGAAGGGTAAAACGACTGTTAAAAATTCATTTTGGTTCATACTAAGGATGCTGTTTGACCGTTTATAAAAAGAAGACGATTCAGTTTTATTTTTGCAACAAAAAAACGTAAAATAAAACTAAAGTCACTATTTTTACGTTAATTAAAGAATTAAACCAAATTTATGAAAACCTACTTTAAACTATTACTTGTAGCTCTTGTGACAACTTTTGTTGTTCAAGGCTGTCAAGACAATGACGATATAGCACCACCAGCAACACTTGAAATTCAAGATTTTATCTGGAAAGGAATGAATCAGTACTATTTATGGCAAGCTGATGTTCCGAACTTAGCAGATGATAAATTTGCCAATCAAAATGCTCTCAATTCTTTTTTACAAAACTACGACAAGCCAGAAGATTTATTCACTGCACTGCGTGTCGCTCCTTCAATTGATCGTTTTAGTTGGATTGTAGATGATTATTTAGAATTAGAAGGGCAACTACAAGGAACAACTAAAAATAACGGTGTCGAGTTTGGTTTGAGCTACAAACCAGGTAGTAATACTGAAGTTCTTGGTTTTGTGCGTTACATTATTCCTAATTCTGATGCTTCAACTAAAGACATCAAACGTGGCGATATTTTTATTGGTGTAAACGGCACACCATTAACCATAAATAATTATCAATCTTTGCTTTTTGGAGCGAATGAAAATTACACATTGAATATGGCTGATCCAGCATCAGCTAACTTTACTAGTAATGGCAAATCAGTTAATTTAACAAAAACCGATTTGACTGAAAATCCTATTTTGGTAAACAAAGTATATGCAATTGGACCGCACAAAATTGGCTACCTGATGTATAATGGCTTTTTCTCAAACTTTGACGAACAGTTAAACGCTGCATTTGCAGATCTAAAATCTCAAGGAGTTACCGAATTAGTTCTTGACCTACGTTATAATGGTGGTGGTTCGGTGCAATCAGCAACAAGATTGGCAAGTATGATTACAGGGCAATTTACAGGTAAAATATTTGCTAAGCAGCAATGGAACAAAAAAATTAACGACTACTTTGAGGCCGAAGATCCTAACGCGTTAAACAACCTTTTTACTGACAAAGTTGGCAGTGCGCCACTTAATAGTTTAAACTTGACCAAAGTATATATCCTTACTTCTGCCAGCTCAGCATCGGCAAGTGAGCTAGTTATTAATGGTTTAGAACCGCACATCAATGTGGTTCAAATTGGAGATGTGACCGTAGGTAAAAATGTGGGGTCAGTAACATTATACGATTCGCCTACTTTTGGTAAAGAAAATAGAAATCCAAAACACCGCTATGCTATGCAACCACTTGTATTGAAAATTGTAAACTCAGTAGGTTTTGGTGATTACTTTAATGGTTTACAACCCGATTTTTTACTTAAAGAAAGTGTCAGAAAATTAGGTATTCTGGGTCATTCTGAACTACAAACTATAAACAGTAAACAAGAATTGACTTCAAATGAGCCCCTCTTGGATTTAGCTTTTGCGAAAATTACCGGTAGAACAACAGCATCTAACCGAATGATTTCAAATGACTCAGGTTCGAACCTACGTTTTATAACTGATAAAAAAACTACGCAAGGAATTCAAAACCAAATGTATCTTGAAAAAGCGCCAGAAGGTTTATTGAAAGCTTTAGAGCAAAAATAAGTTTCAACCGCAAACATATTTAAAATGCCACAACAAGAAAGGAAACATCCTTTTTTGTTGCGGCATTTTCGATTTTAAATAACTAGAAATTGAAAATTTTTAGAGTCTAAAAATAAAAATAATGATTCACGGTATAATAAATAATACTTTTTGTAAGTTTATAAATACTAACATCAAAAAAAACATACCTATGAAAAAAGCAATTCCGTATTTTGTCGCTTTAACTGCATTACTAAGTGTAGGCTTTACTAAACCAAACTTAAATAACAACAAGCAAATTCATGTAGTTATTGATGCAGGCCATGGAGGAAGCGATTTTGGCGCAAGCTCTATTCTTTATAAAGAAAAGCAAATTGTTGCTGCCATTTCTCAAAAAATAAAAGCATTAAACCAAAATCAAGACGTAATAATTCATTTTACAAGAGAGGAGGATAAATTTTTATCCTTAACTGATCGAGCCAAGATGATCAGTGACATCAAGCCTGATTTAGTGCTATCACTTCACGTGAATCAAAGTGCGAATATTGATAAATCTGGAATGGAATTTTATGTATCAAATACTTCAAAAGACAATGATGCAACGCACACTATTGCCCAAGCACTACAAGAAAAGTTTAAAAAAGACAACGCTGTCAGTGCAACCGAAATAAAAAAAGCACCTTTTTTCATTTTAAAAAAGTCAGCAGCACCAGCCGTTCTAATCGAATTAGGATATCTTTCTAATACTGCAGACAGAGCAATGCTGACCGATGAAAAACAGCAAGAAAAAATTGCCTGCACGATTCTTTCTTTCGTTTCAGAATTAAAATAAACCACTATGGACTAAAATTCTATAGATTTTGTTTAGTAGACTAAAAGTCTACTAGGTTGTACAGCAAAAAAACTGCCACAGATTAATATGATTTCCAATGATTAAATCCTTTTAATCATATTAATCTGTGGCAAATAATTTTAGAAGATAAAGCGAGATGCACTCAAAGCGCTTAATTTTAAACTCTATTTGAGACCAACAAAAAACAAAAAAGCGAGATCATCATTACTGAGTCTCGCTTTTTCGTTTCCAATTCAAACAAAATCTATTTTATAATCTTAAAATAAGAAATTCAAACCTACTTTAAAGTTTCGACCTCTAGTAGAATACCCTCTAGTCTCAACAAAATCACGATCAAAAATATTATCAACGGCTCCAAAAACTTGAAGTCTATTCTTTAGTAAATCATATCGTGCGTTGGCATGCACTAATTGGTAATCTTTCAAAATTTCTGAATTTAGCACCGGATCAAAAGTTGGCGCAGGATAAGTTGTGTATTCAAAAACCCTGTCCGAAACAAATTGATACACCATATTAAATGCCAATCGAGAAGACGCTTGGTAATCAAGAGTTGCGTTTACTTTGTGTTTTGGATTTAAAATTCGAGATTGTCTTTCTAATTCCGTGAAAGTGTAGTTAGCTGCAGCTTTTAATCTATCTGAAAAAGCATAAGAAACCATAGTCTCAAGCCCGCGCGCCTTGTTTTTGCCAAGTACATTAAAATATTTATAATCGATTAAATCAAACCCGATAGCATCCTCCTCTTCACGTTGAAAAGCAACAGCGTTAAGGACTAATTTTTTGTTCAAAACACTAGTTTCAAAACCCAATTCAGCCGTAGCATCTTTCTCTGGTGCCAAATCTAATTTTCCGTATTCAGAATACAATTGGTACAAACTTGGAGTTACAAATGCGGTACTAAATGAAGCTAAAACTTTAAAATTTGAACTCACATTGTAAGACGGATTAAAGTTGTAAACCAAGTTATTTCCGTACTCATTATGCATGTTATAACGTGCTCCAGCGTTTATGTTTAGTCCGAATTCAGCGTTATAAACCAAAGTGAAATATGGATCGATCATGTTGAATTTTGCCAATTCAGTTGGAATTACGGCAAACTCACTTTCGTTTGACATTTCATGAAACTGAAATTGCGCACCAGTTACCAAGAAAAATTCTGAACTGAAATTGTATTTGTTGAATAAATCAGCATTTATATTTCTGGATTTGTAGTTGCTTAAACTCCCGAAATTAAAAATCCCTCTTTCAATCAAACCTGCACTAGAATTCAAAACTAATTCGCCTTTGGCATATTTCAATTTCGGCGCAAACCCAACTCTAAACTGCTCCGAAACGCTAAAATTGTCTTTATTGTCTGCAAATGAACCTGAATCAAAATCGCTTTTCAAACGATCATAATTAGAGAAAAAATCTAATGAAAACGCATCATTTGCTTTGAAGCCCACTTTCACCACTGCATTAACACGGGAAAAAGCATCGTTTTCAAAAACAGCAGCATTCGAAGCTGGACGTGCCTCAGAAATACCAGTTGTTTCAGTACTATTTAATGCCGTGAAATAACTGAATTTTTTAGAAGTACCATTTACTGCAATTCCTTGATTAAAATCTTGTAAACTGTAATCGACAATTTTAGCAGCCGTTTGCGAACCCATATTCACGTAGGCATTTCCGGCGATTTCTTTCTTAGCTGCTTTTTTAAGAGTAATGTTGATTACTCCAGTAGCAGCACCAGAACCGTACAAAGTACTTGAGGCTCCTTTTAAAATCTCGATACTTTCGATTTGCTCAACTGGTAAAAGGCGTAAATCGTAAGACAAACTAATTCCAGAAGCATCCGTTACCGGAACTCCATCGATCATAATTAAAACTTGGTGGTTGCGTCCGCCGCGAATGTAAAGTCCTAAATCTTTACCCATTCGGCTTTGGTTTCCGTTGATTTCAACACCAGCAACAGTACTCAAAATCGAGGCTACTGACTGTCCCGCTCTTTTTTTAAGATCTTCGGCGGTGATTTTAACAATTACTTTTCCTGATTTTTCTTTAGCCAAAGCAAATTTTGAATCAGATACTACTACCTCATCTAAGTTTTGAGGCTCTTGTTCTTGTGCAAACGCACCCATTGCAAAAAATAATGCAAGCGCACTGAAGCGAATGAATTTTTTGTTCATTTTAAAAATGTAAAATTTTAATAACTGGGAGAAAAGCACAGAATTACCCATACCCAAACCTTTTTTCCCGAAAGTTTGATACTCGATGTAATGGGCAGGTCTCCTGGCTTGCGTCTTGTTGTTGACCTTCTCATCCGCCGCGGCGGACAATGGTTTTGTAGATAACAACAAGCTTGATAGCTTACAGTTGCGGGTACAGCTTAGGTTTTGAACCTAATTCCCTTTTAATGCTATTGGAACAAACTGAACTAATAGCAACCTCAATACGGGGGCAAATATAGAATTATAAAAGTTTACAATGCAACAGAAATTTGATTTTTATATTTCAAGCCGAATAACTTGACCAAAATCGACCTTGTTTTGAAAAGCATCTTTCAGCGGTAAATTGCTGTAGGCACATAAAATACTTCGAATTACGCCGGCGTGTGCGACGATTACAATTGGTTTTTGTGATGGATGGGTTAATTCTGTTTCAATAAAAGACAAAACACGATCATGCAAATCAAGAAAAGATTCGCCATTAGGAACACGAACCGTGACAAAATCAGCCATCCAAGCTTGTAAAACGGCTTCATCAATCGCATTCCATGGTTGGAGTTCCCAATCTCCAAAATTCATTTCGAGCAATCGATCGTCGTGCTTTATTTTAGGTATCGAAGCGTGTTTTTGAATAAATGTTGCTAAAATACGGCAGCGCTGCAAGGGACTAGAAAACAACTCAAAATCAGTAGGCAGTTGTTTTACTATTGCTTCAAAAACCGTTTCGTATGGCGTTTGAATTTCAACATCGGCTTGACCGTAACACACTCCTTTTTCGCAAACAGTTTCGGTGTGGCGAACTAAATAAATTTCCATATTGCAATACTTGAAAGATAAAAAACAACTTCGCATACTTGCTGCGTAGCTCCTAAACAATCGCCTGTGTAACCGTCAATCCATTTCTGGAAATAGCGCGCCATAAAAAATCTCGTTACTGCTACAGGAACAATGGTAATTAAAAATAAAGGTTGCTGCATGGTCAAAAACAACAAAGGCAGCAATCCAAAAAAACTAGCTCCTACTACTTCACGCCAAGTAAAATTTTGAGCGATGGGTTTGCTTTTACTTGTGGCGTCATCCCGTGAATATTGGTGGGTAAAGACAATCGAAATCGCCGCCAATCGACTTAAAGAATGACCACAAATAAAAAACAAAGCAATCCAATAAAACGCAGTGCTATCGACTGCTACGAGCTCGTGTAAAGCCAAGAATTTAAGTAAAAAAAGTAAGATCAACCCGATTGCTCCGTATGCTCCAATAGCGCTATCTTTCATGATGAGTAAGATTTTTTCTTTGGTCCAACCGCCACCAAAACCATCACAAACATCAGCAAAACCGTCTTCATGAAAAGCTCCTGTGATCAAAATGGAAGCAATCATGGACAAAACCAAAGCTATACTTTCATTAAAAAGCTGGCTGCCCAAAAAGTAAATAGCAAATGAACCGCCGCCAACTATCCATCCAATCAGAGGAAAATAACGCGATGCTTTATTGAGAGAATCAGCATCATGATCGATATTTTTGGGACAAGGAATCCGAGTGTAAAACATCAATGCAGTAAAAAACAATTGTATTTCTTTTTTCATTTGTAGTGTATTAAAAATCAATTTCTCCCCTCAGAAATTATCGAACCATCATCAAATTTCTTTCGAGTTTACTCCGGAACTTTCAAAACTAGCCATTTCATTTAAAAAAGCTACCGCCGATTGTACCAAAGGAAATGCGAGCGCACAACCCGTTCCTTCGCCCAAGCGTAAATCCAGTTGCAACAAAGGACGGACGCCTAAATAGTTTATGATTTTTTGATGCCCTTGCTCAGCTGATAAGTGACAAAAAATCGCGTTTTGTAAAACAGCAGCATCTTTTTTATAAGCTACCAAAAAAGCAACCGTAGCTATAAAACCATCTACGAGGATCAACATGTTTTGTGCTTTTGCCTCGAGCATGGCTCCTGCCATTTGCATAATTTCGAAACCTCCAAAGTAAGCCAATTGACTATCTAATGTTTCAGGACCGATGTAATTATTCAGTGCTTTTTTAGCAATTTCTAGTTTGAATTGCAGTTTTTCGTTGGCAATTCCCGTTCCTAAACCGATACATTCTTCGATAGGGATTTGCAACAAAACACTCATCAAAACAGCTGCTGTTGTGGTGTTCCCAATTCCCATTTCGCCAAAACCGATACAATTGCCATTAGTTTGCGCTATGGTACGAACAATTTCGGCTCCTTTTGAAAAACACAACTGCAACTCGGTACTACTCATGGCCGGTTCGTTCAAAAATGAAGCGGTGCCCTTCCCTATTTTAGCAGCAATTAAGGATGTGTTGGTGGGGAAATCGTAGTTTACACCAGCATCAACTATCGAAAGTGCAATATTATTTTGTTTGCAAAAAACATTTATGGCGGCGCCACCTTCTAGGAAGTTGGTCACCATTTGCCTGGTAACATCTTGCGGATAAGCGCTAACACCATGGTTGGCAATACCATGATCTGCTGCAAAAACAACCAAATGTGGCGCGATAATTTCTGGTGAATCAGTTTGAAAAACCAATGCTATTTGCTTAGCCAAAGTTTCTAAAACACCTAAGGACGCGGTAGGTTTTGTTTTTTGATCTATTTTGAACTGAATAGCTGCTTCAAAAGAAAGATCTTTTGATTGTTGTTCCGCAATAGCAGGATTACTTATATCTTCCAAAGGATGCAAAAAGTCAATCGTTGTTACCTGCGCAGCGGACTGTTTTTCTCGCCATTCCAATTGTTGCAACATGGGTTGCTTGCCATAATCCGTAGCAGGTTTGCCAACACAAAAGTAGCCCAAAGGCTCAATATGTTCTGGTAAGCCGAGCAATTGTTTGAATTGATGGTAATTTAAAATCGACACCCATCCCATAGAAAAACCTTGCTCTGTGAGGGAAAGCCAAATATTTTGTGCTGCGCAAACTGCACTAAACTTGATGGACTCATTGCTGCCCACAGTACCAATGGTAAACGAATTTAGGACCGAACGATCATAGGCAATTACTAAGCCAACAGGCGCTTCCTCAATTGCTTCTAATTTCAAGGCTTTATAAGATTGCTCTTGTTCTTGATTGTCAGTTTGGGCAATTGCTTTCGCATCATAAGCCACAAAAAGTTTTTTTATTGCTTTTTTTACCTCAGCAGAATGAATCGTGTAATAACGCGTAGCATCCGTTAACCCTACAGATGGCGCATAGTTTCCGGCTTGTAAGGCTTTTACCAAAACATCATCCGGAACAGGATCAGCGGTAAAATGACGGGTATCGCGACGCGATTGCATTATTTTATCTAATTGTGTCATTTTGCTTTTTTAATTTCAACCGGAATACCTGAAACCATCAATACCACGTTATCGGCTTTGCTCGCGATGTATTGATTCATCCATCCCTGCAATTCGGTAAACTTACGTCCAACGGCAGTTTCGGCATGAAGTCCCATTCCGATTTCGTTCGTAACTATGATAATCGTAGCATTTTCTTGTTTTACTAAGGCATCAATTTCAGCTTTGGCCTGTTCCAAACATAAGGGTACATCATTTTTTGTATCCACAAAAAAGTTAGTCAACCAAAGCGTCACGCAATCAACCACTGCAACCTTACCAGAAAAATCAATCTCACTCAAAAACTTCTCTTTTTCGATATTGACCCAACGTTCGTCTCGGTCTTTTTGATGTCTGTCAATACGCTCTTGAAAATTAGCATCCCACTTTCTAGCGGTTGCTACATATAAAGGTTGTTCTGCTAACTTTTTTGCAAGGTTTTCGGCATAGGAACTTTTGCCCGAGCGCTCACCACCTGTAATTAAATACATCATTTGAAAATCATTTATTTGCCAGACTAAAAACTAAAAAGTACTATCGCCTGCATTTTTTTGAGGGGTAAAGATAGTGTTTGTTGATTTTTTTACTACAAAAAATAAACAAGAAAATAGATTAATTTGGGCTACCTTTGCCGTGATTTTAAATTTACCTCATGAGAATTTCAGTACCAAATTTACTTATGTTACTCGTTTTTGCTGTTTTAAGCTCTTGCAAAAACGAAGTAAAGTCGGATAAAAAAATCACCCAAAAAAGTCGGAATAGCATTTCGTACGCAAGCGGTTTATCAATTGTATCTTATGATGGTTATGATGTTGTAACCGTATCGGATGCGTGGCCGCAAGCCAAAAAAGATTTTACCTACGTGCTAAAAGAAAACCAAGCTCAAATTCCAGATAGCTTGTCTGAATATGAAACTATAAATGTGCCTTTACAAAGTATCGTAGTCACCTCAACTACCTCGATTCCGTTTTTAGAAATGTTGGGTGTAGAAAAAAAATTAATTGGTTTTCCGCATACAGATTATGTTTCTTCAGTTAAAACGCGTCAGCTTATTGATGCTGGAAAAGTCACTAATATTGGGCAAAATGAAAAGCTAAATATTGAACAATTAATTGCATTATCACCTGATGCAATAGTGACTTTTGGTATTGATAATTCAAATCCTGTTCTGGATAATTTACAAAAAAGTGGTTTAAAAGTATTGATTCAAGCCGATTGGATGGAACAAACTCCTCTTGGAAAAGCAGAATGGATTAAACTGTATGGCGCTCTGTTTGGAAAGAAAAAGGAAGCCAACACACTTTTCAATACTATTGTAAAAAATTATAAAGAGGCGCAACAAATGGTAGCTACCAAAAAACCCTCAAGCACCGTATTGTATGGGTCGATGTACGCTGACACTTGGTATGTAGCCAAGGGAAACAGTTGGGTAGCACAATTCATGAAAGATGCAAAAGCCAATTACCTTTGGTCAGATGTGGCCGGCTCCGGAAGCTTGAATTTACCATTTGAAAAAGTTCTTGAAAAAGCTCAAAATGCAGATTATTGGATTGCCACTGGAGCCATCAAAAGCAAAGCTGAATTTGAAAAAAGCAATCCGCATTATGCTCAATTTACGGCTTTAAAAAGAAATAAAGTTTTTACTTTTGAGGCGAAATTAGGAGCCAAAGGCGGCACGATCTATTATGAAACAGCTGCCAGCAGACCTGATTTGGTTTTGAAAGATTATATTAAAATTTTTCATCCAGAGATGCTGCCAAACTATAATTTTACCTTTGCGGAACAATTGCAATAATCGCAAAACATCGTTTAAAACATAACTTTTCAAACAAAATCGCCCAAAAATAAATTTTCAAAAACATTGAGTTCAAGCAAGAGAAATAGCTTTTTATTTGTAATCCTAGCCCTTGGGTTAGTAGTGCTGTTTTTTGTAAACATCAGTTATGGCGCAATTCAAATTCCTGCGGCAGATATTTATCACAGTCTCACGGGAGGTCAAGCCAGCAAAACAACTTGGGAATACATCATCATCAACTACCGCTTACCTAAAGCAATTACCGCTATTTTAGTTGGTGCTGGATTGTCAATTAGCGGTTTATTGATGCAAACCTTGTTTCGAAATCCGCTGGCAGGACCGTACGTTTTGGGTTTAAGCTCAGGAGCAAGTTTGGGCGTTGCCTTTGTAATTTTAGGAGCTGGATTATTGCCTTCATTTTTAGGCACCCTCATCACCTCGCCTTACGGAATAGTATTAGCATCTACCATGGGAAGTTCATTGGTTTTATTGGCAGTTTTGGCAGTATCACAAAAGTTGCGAGACACCATGGCCATTTTAATTGTTGGATTAATGTTTGGCAGTTTTACGAGTGCTATTGTTGGGGTTCTAACCTATTTTAGTTCTGCAGAGCAACTACAAAAATTTACCTTTTGGTCAATGGGAAATTTAGGAAACCTATCTTGGACATCAATTGGACTGTTGACTTTTTGTGTGCTTTTGGGAATTTTAATTAGTATCTTCAGCATCAAACCTTTGAATGCTTTACTTTTAGGCGAAAATTACGCTCGCAGTATGGGTTTAAATTTTAAACGCACTCGAAATATAATTATTTTAGCAACCAGTATTTTGGCGGGAAGTATTACGGCATTCGC
>CAZMHK010000028.1:0-27665 GCA_964566045.1 uncultured Flavobacterium sp. | reverse complement strand
AAAAAGATGGAGTCGCGATGAGTGCTTTGAGCAAACTGATGGCCTCTTGTGTAAGTTGTGCTGTGTTTTTCATAAGTTGGGTTGCCACAAATATGGGTCAGGAACTGTAAAACGGTTGCAATAAATTGTAAATAGTACAGTTCCTTGGTGGTTTATAAGTTAATAGTGGTACAAATGGTTTTATTGTTTTGTAACATTTGGCGTTGGCCAATTTTGATGCTTTGTACACCTTGTTTTAAGCTATTGAAACAATTATCAAGTTTTGGAATCATGCCTGAATGTATAGCGCCTTTTTGTTTTAAGTTGGCATACAAGCTAGCGTTTAGTTGTTCAATTACCGAATCATCATCATTGCTATCAGATAGAACGCCTGCTTTTTCAAAACAATAATTTAAAGTTACCTCAAAATGAGATGAAAGTGCAATAGCCAATTCACTAGCAATTGTATCAGCATTCGTATTAAGTAATTGCCCTTGCTTATCATGCGTTATGGCGCAAAAAACAGGTATAATTCCGGTATTTACTAGTGTTTGAAGCAACGTCGAATTTACATGGGAAACATCGCCAACAAAGCCGTAATCAATAGTTGGATGATTTCTTTTTTGTGATTGAATTAAATTTCCATCGGCACCGGTAAATCCCATTGCATTGACTTGATTATCTTGTAATTGTGCCACAATGTTTTTATTGATTTGTCCGGCATAAATCATCACGGCAACATCAAGCATTGCAGCATCAGTGATGCGTCGTCCATCAATTAAAACAGGAGTTAAGCCAATGCTCTCAGCCATTTTAGTAGCTGATTTTCCGCCACCGTGAACTAGTAATTTAACCCCTTCAATGTTGGCGAAATCACTTAAAAACAGTGCTAATTCGGTTGGATTGTCAATGACATTGCCACCAATTTTTATTATCGTTATCGGTTTTTTATTTTCCATTTAAAAAAGGTTCTCAGGTTCTTAGATACAAAGGTTCAGAGGACTTAAAGTCTTAGAATCTTTGCATCTCAATGCCTTATTTTTTTAATATTTTTTGCAAGACCAATTGTGCGGAATAGGTTCTGTTATTGGCTTGTTCAATAACAACAGAATTGGGACCGTCAAGTACTTCATCAGTTACAATTACGTTTCTACGTACTGGCAAACAGTGCATGAATTTAGCATTGTTGGTCAGTTTCATCTTTTCGGCAGTGACTGTCCAATTTGGGTCGGAATTTGTAATTTGACCATATTCGTTGTAATTGCTCCAGTTTTTGGCGTAAATAAAATCAGCATTTTCAAACGCTTTGTCTTGATCGTATTCAATGTGTGAATCTTTAGTAATTTCTGGATTTAGCTCGTAGCCTTTTGGGTGAGTGATTACAAACTCGGCATCTTGTAACTGCATCATTTCTACAAAAGAATTGGCTACTGCTTGAGGCAAAGCTTTAGGATGAGGTGCCCAAGTGAGTACTACTTTGGGTCGTGCTTTCGTTTTGTACTCGGCAATCGTGATAGCATCGGCCAAAGCTTGTAGCGGATGACCTGTAGCACCTTCCATGTTGACAATAGGAACTGTAGCGTATTTTATAAAGCCTGCCATTACTGTTTCGGCATTGTCTTTTTCTTTGTCTTGCAAACCAGCAAATGCACGTACAGCAATAATATCACAATATTGCGAAACTACCGCTGCGGCCTCTTTGATATGTTCTGACGAACCAGAATTCATTATGGCGCCATCTTCGTATTCAAGTGTCCAACCTTCGGTGCCAAAGTTCATCACCATGACATTCATACCTAGATTTAAGGCTGCTTTTTGCGTACTCAAGCGGGTACGAAGGCTAGGATTAAAAAACAACATCCCTAAGGTTTTGTTTTTGCCTAGTTTTTTATTTTTTAAAGGTTTTTTCTTGATTTTTATGGCTTGTTTAACCCATTGGTCCAAATTATCTATGTCTTTAATTGAAGTGTAATTCATGGTACAATTGATTTAATTTTTTAAAATCGATTTGTTGTGCAATGCATTGATTTAAGGTAATTTTTTACTTTAAGTAATTATTGTAATCAATTTATCCTTATTGTTTTAATTCTGCTAATGATTCTTGTAGTGCTTTGATAAAAGTATCTATTGCAGCAGTTGTGATTGTAAGAGGTGGCAAAATACGCAATAGGTTTTTATTGCTCGATCCTCCGGTGAAAATGTGTTTTTCGATGATCATTTTCTTCCTTAAGTCGTTTACATCAAAATCGAACTCAACACCAAGCATTAAGCCGCGTCCTTTTACTTTTACGATTTCTGGAATAACTTTGATGGCTTCCATAAAGTAAGCTTCCACTTTTTGTGCATTTTCCATTAAATGCTGCTTTTCGATGATATCTAACACGGCAATACTAGCTGCACAGGCCAAATGACTTCCTCCAAAAGTAGTCCCAAGCAAACCGTAGCTCGCTTTAAAATGTGGTGCAATTAAAATTCCGCCAATAGGGAAACCGTTGCCCATTCCTTTAGCCATGCAAATGATATCCGGTTGAATACCATGAAATTGATGTGCGAAAAACTTTCCACTACGTCCAAAACCTGATTGCACTTCATCTAAGATCAAAACCACATTATGTGCTTTGCAGGCTTTTTCTAAGGCTTGAAAAAAGTCTGTGGTTCCCATGTCAAGACCACCAACTCCTTGAATTGGCTCAATAATTACGCCTGCAACATCGCCTTTGGCCAATTCGGCTTCAACAAGTTCGATTTGATTGAGTGGTAAAAAAGTAACCACTTGTTGTGCATTAATTGGTGCTACAATTTTTTTGTTATCGGTAGTTGCTACAGCTGCTGATGTACGGCCGTGAAAAGCGTTGTCAAACGAAATAATTCGGGACTTTTGCGTATGAAAAGAAGCCATTTTTAAAGCGTTCTCGTTTGCCTCGGCACCAGAGCTGCATAAAAATAAGCTATAATTCGTATAGCCAGACATTTTACCGAGTTTTTCAGCTAATTCAACTTGTAATGGATTTTGAATGGCATTAGAATAAAAACTCAATTGGGCAAGCTGTGCGGTAACTTTAGCTACATATTCTGGTTGGCTGTGGCCAATAGAAATCACTCCGTGGCCAGAATATAAATCTAAGTACTCAATTCCCTTGTCGTCAGTGATGATGCAATCTAAGGCTTTTACGGGCGTAATTGGGTATAATGGGTAAACGTCGAATAAGTTCATTTTTTTTTGTTTAAATGGTTTAAGGTTTCAAGTTTCAAGTTACTCGAGAGGCTTGAAACTTGAAACTTGAAACAAATTTTAGAATCCTGATGGCTTTAATTGCAAACCAGTTGTTTCATTGAGGCCAAACATCAAATTCATATTTTGAATGGCTTGTCCTGAGGCTCCTTTTAAAAGGTTATCAATAATAGATGTGATTAATAGTCGGTCGCCTTTTTTCATTAAACTGATAATGCATTTGTTGGTTTGTACCACTTGCTTCATGTTGATGTTGGTTGTGGTGATAGTAACAAATGGGTGTTCTTTGTAAAAGGTTTCGTATTGCGCTACTATTTCTTCTAAACTTTTAGTACAATGGGTGTACAATGTTGCAAATATTCCTCGTGGAAAATCACCGCGATTGGGAATAAAAAGTAGCTCTTGACTGAAATTTTCTTGTAGTGAAGCTATACTTTGATTGATTTCTGCAAGATGTTGATGTTCAAAAGCTTTGTAGTGTGACATGTTGTTGTTTCTCCAACTGAAGTGACTTGTTTCTGATGGACTTACACCAGCGCCTGTGCTTCCCGTTGTGGCGTTAATATGCACTTCGGTTGTAATTTGATTGGCTTGCGCCAAAGGCAATAAGGCAAGCTGAATTGCGGTGGCAAAACAACCTGGATTTGCAATATAGTTGGCAGTTTTGATTGTGCTTTTTTGCAATTCAGGTAGTCCGTAAACAAAGGATTTGTTTTGAAATAGTTGATCAGCGTGCAATCTAAAATCATTGCCTAAATCGATTATTTTGGTGTGATTTGCAAATTGGTTGGCTTCAAGAAAAGCTTTTGACTTGCCATGTCCGAGGCATAAAAAAACTACGTTCACGTTTGGATTTATAACATCGGTAAAATGCAAATCAGTGTTGCCTAATAAATCATGGTGCGCTACCGAAATTGGTTTGCCTGCATTTGTGGTGCTGTAAACAAAATCGATAGTAGCATACGGATGGTATAGTAAAATACGAATGAGTTCGCCTGCTGTGTAGCCTGATCCTCCTATAATTCCAATTGTTATCATAATTCTATTTTTTTCCTTGGCATTTTTGCCTATTTGATTCTAGTAGCTATGCAAATGTTTTGTTGTGTTCCTGAGCGTTTGCGTGAGGGGTAGCAGCGGTATCCTTTTGTGAAGCTTTTTGCTGAGCAAAAGATAAAGCGTATGACCCGACCCGTAGTTTTTACGAAGGGTCACGCACAAAAGAATAGCATTTTAATCCTCGTACGTCAATTGGTTTACCGATGAAAAGATGTTTTGCGCGTTACCTAATATTTTAATGAATCCTTTGGCATCATCAGCGGTCCACGCATTGTTCATTTCGCCGTATTGACCAAAACCAGTGTTCATTAAATCGTTTTCCGACTCGATGCCATCAAGCGAAAAATGATAGGGTTGCAAGGTCACGGTCACAATTCCGTTGACAGTTTTTTGGGTGTCTTCAAGAAAAGTTTCGATGTTACGCATTACGGGATCAAGAAATTGACCTTCGTGAAAAAGCATGCCGTACCAATTGCCTAGTTGTTCTTTCCAGTATTGCTGCCATTTGCCCAAAGTGTGTTTTTCGAGCAAGTGGTGCGCTTTGATGATGATCATAGGAGCCGCAGCCTCGAAACCAACACGACCTTTGATACCAATAATGGTGTCGCCTACGTGGATGTCACGGCCGATGGCGTACGCGCTGGCAATTTTTTCGAGAGTGACGATATTGTTTGATGGTTTGTCTGCAATGCCGTTTACAGCAACGAGTTCACCTTTTTGAAACTCCAATGTTACTTTTTCGTGCCCTTCTTTTACTAATTGAGAAGGATAAGCCTCGCTAGGCAAAGGTTGTCCTGAAGTAAGGGTTTCTTTCCCGCCTACACTTGTTCCCCAAAGACCTTTGTTGATAGAATATTGAGCTTTTTCCCAAGAATAATGTACGCCGTTTTTGGCTAAATAATCAACCTCTTCTTGGCGCGAAAGTTTTAAGTCACGAATAGGAGTGATAATTTCAATTTCAGGAGCAATGGTTTGAAAAATTAGGTCGAAACGAATTTGGTCATTTCCGGCACCCGTACTTCCATGAGCAATTGCGGTAGCTCCCACAGATTTGGCGTATTTGATGGCTTCAATAGCTTGAAAAACACGCTCAGCACTCACAGAAAGTGGGTAGGTGTTATTTTTTAAAACGTTACCATAAATAAGGTATTTGATGGCTTTGTTGTAATATTTGTCTAAGATTGTAAGATTGGCGTGTTTTGCACTTCCTAATTCGTAAGCTCTTGCTTCTATATCTTGTAATTCGGCCTCATCAAAACCACCTGTGTTGATTAGTACGGTGTGTACTTCAAATCCTTTTTCGTTTTTTAAATATTTTAAACAATATGAGGTATCTAATCCGCCGCTATAGGCTAAAACTACTTTTTTATTTTCCATTTGTGTTTTATTTTTTGTTGGGCTATTGCCGCTTGATGTCTGTTTTTTCTGGGTACTGTTTTAATTTAACAGCATACTTTTAATTCTTTAGCAGTGAACCTTTTAAAAAAGTTTTGGTAAAAAGAGCGCTTGCTTTATTTTTTTTAAGCGGTTCCAAATCCGGACATTAAAATCGTGTTTTGGTGGAATCTTAGGTTTCTCTGCGGGGTCATACAACATACCTGTGCAAAGGCACATTTTGTATTCTTTGCTTTTTAAAATCTCAAAATTAGTACAGGTTTTACAGCCTGCCCAAAAAGTTGGGTCATTAGTCAACTCTGAAAAAGGTACTGGTTTGTAACCTAAGTCAGAATTGATTTTCATCACCGCCAATCCCGTCGTAATACCAAATACTTTGGCGCCAGGATATTTTTGTTGTGAGTAGGTAAATACAAAAGTTTTGATTTTTTTGGCTAAACCATGATTGCGATAATCTGGATGTACAATTAAACCAGAATGCGCTACAAATTGGCCGTGTTGCCAGCTTTCGATATAGCAAAATCCTGCAAAATTGCCGTTTTCAAGAGCAATTACAGCATCTTTGGTTTCCATTTTTTTCTGGATGTACTCAGGCGTTCTTTTAGCAATACCAGTGCCTCTCAGCAAGGCTGAAAGTTCGATGGTATCGCAAATTTCTTGCGCATATTTATAGTGTTCTTCCTGAGCGGTTACAATAGAAATATTCATTTCAAAAGCTGAATTTTAGAGTTAGAAAAGGAATAAAAAATTGGATTGGTATCAATGAAATAATACCTAAGAATTAGGGTTATTGCAAATAAACAAGTGTAACTTATTGTATTTGAATAATTTGTAAATAAATTATGAGTTGGTATTGGATGCGAATATCCAATAGGTTTTTGAGATAAAATCAAAACAAGAAAAATGAAATATGAATACTAAACGAACAACGTGGAGACTATACAGATAGCGTCCGTACTTCGGGCGAAGTAGTAGGTGTGTTTGTCCGTGACAATGTAGTATGTAAACTTGTCTGATTCATTGCTGCAAAAGTACACTTATTTTTAAAAGTGAAACCTATTTTTTAAAAATCTAACAAATTTTTAATGGTATGTTTAATTTTTGGAATAAAAAAAACTCCTTGATATTTGTTTATCAAGGAGTTGTATTTTTAAAAGCTTTTGTTTTATATTTTAACTTCGAAAGCGATTTCTTGTAATAATGTCTTTTAATTTCGCTTTTAAGTCCTCGCCAGAATCATAAACCATCTGTTCGCTGCTTGGAAAAGGCACTGCTCTGCGATCAAAATAGGAGAAATAGTTGTCGTCAGAAGCGCGACGATCACCTTTGTAAGTGGCGTAAATATTCTCGAAAACATATTCGCTTGCTATTGGGAAAGACTGTAAAAGTTGGTTAGATCGTAAGTTGATATAGTCAATTTTTGCTGTAACTTGACAGGCTTTGAATTGTTTGAACTCGTAAATGCGAGCATTAACCGTAACTAAATTATCAACCATAACGGGTTTTCCTTTTTCGTCTAAAACTTCTTTCCCGTTTGCATCTACTAATTTTTTGACACCATCTTTAATCACGCGTTCTTTAACAAATTCACGCTCTTTGATTTGCTCTGGTGAAATATTGATTTGTCTAAAATTGATCAACATGCCATAATCATAGGTTAAATTTTTGATTTTGTTGCTATGATATACCGTCCATCTGTCGTTCAATCCTAATGTACTGAAATCTAATAAATCATTTTGTAAACGAACAGGAATGATCATATTGGTTTCGTTTTTCGTGTAAACATGCACGTAATCAGCGCCTTTTGCTAGGCACTCGTCCATTAAATCAATTGTATTTTTGTAATTAGGGTTGATTTTGTTTAAATACTGCAAATCATCATAAGCTGCGCGGTACTTCATTTTATCAGGCGTTCCCATTAGTTTTTTAGCATTTCCAAATAAATAAGCAGAAAGCGCATTTTTACTTTCAACTAATTTGTCATTGTAATTGTCTAAAGGAAAAATAGCATTACGTCCTTCTTTCAGTAGTTTTAATGTTAAGATCGGTTTAATTAATTCCTGACGTTGGTTCAATTGCAAGTAAATGTTGTAAATTTTTTCTAACTGCGCAGGATTAGCCTCTTTTACTAGCAAATTAATGGTGTTTAAATCGCGTTCTTTTGCTTTGGCAAAAGCCTCTTCAAGCATATAAACGTAATCTTGTTTGCCTTTTTTGTCTTTATTGCTGCGTAAGTTTGATACGGCATTTTCAATAGCTTGGTCATAATTGCCTGAACTCAATGCGTTTTGTGTTTGTTTGACCCCGCAAGCTGTTGCAAGGACGATAAAAGCGATTAGGAGCGTAATTTTTTTCATAAGCGGATGATTGAGTTCGTAATTGAGTATTATTTTGATTGATAATTAGATTGTTTCTATTTTGAAAAATTCAAATATAATGCCAAAAAAAAACCTAACAAAAATAAGTTAATTGTTAGGTTTGATTTTTTAGTTTGATGATTTTTTATTGACGTACAAATGGCGGTAACAATTTACTTGAAACTTCACCAAAGCCAATGCGAACTTGTCCGTTTTGACAGAAACCTTTCATGATAACAGTGTCGTTATCGTTGATAAATTTGCGTTCAGTTCCATCGCTCATTTTCAGAGGGTTTTTACCTCCCCAAGTGAGTTCAAGCATTGATCCAAAACTATCTGGAGTTGGTCCTGAAATGGTTCCAGATCCCATCATATCTCCTGAATTTACTCGGCAACCGTTGCTAGTATGATGAGCCAATTGCTGGCACATACTCCAATATAAATATTTAAAATTAGAGCGAGAAACCACAGTTGCTTCAGCATTTTCTGGTTGTATGGCTACTTCTAGATTAATGTCAAATGAGTGTTTTCCTTTTTGCTGTAAATATGGCAATGGTGTAGGTTCTTGTTTTGGACCTTTTGTTCTAAAAGGCTCTAGAGCATCCATGGTTACGATCCAAGGTGAAATAGAAGAGGCGAAATTCTTAGCTAAGAACGGTCCAAGTGGCACGTATTCCCATTTTTGAATGTCGCGTGCGCTCCAGTCATTCAGTAAAACCATTCCAAAAATATAATCTTCTGTCTCAGTAACTGGAATATTTTCGCCCATGATATTAACATCAGTGGTGATAAAAGCCGTTTCTAATTCGAAATCAACAGAGCGTGAAGAACCAAATACAGGAGTGGTTTCTCCGTTTGGTAAAGTTTGTCCCATTGGTCGGTGTACCGGAATTCCAGATGGTACTATCGAAGAGCTTCTTCCGTGATAACCTACGGGAATGTGTAACCAGTTTGGCAACAAAGCATTTTCTGGATCGCGGAACATCTTTCCTACATTGGTGGCGTGCTCTTTACTGGAGTAAAAATCAGTGTAATCACCAATGAGAACAGGTAATTGCATTTCGACATCCTTGATATCAAAAATAACAATATCTCTATCTGTGGGATTGTTTTGTAACTTCGGATTGTTAACATCAAAAATATCTGCAATTCGGTTACGTACTAAACGCCATGTTTTTTTACCATCCGAAATAAAATCGTTCAAGGTATCTTGCATGAACATATCATCGGTCAATTCTATACCTTCAAAATAGTTCAATTGTTGTAAAGCACCCAAATCAATGGCGTAATCGCCAATTCTAGTTCCCACTGTTACGATGTTCTCTTTGGTTAGGAAAACTCCGAAAGGGATATTTTGAATAGGGAAATCGCTGTTTGAAGGTACTTCAAGCCATGATTTTCTATTCGTATCGTTAGCTGTTATTGGCATATTTTGTTAATTGTTTTGTTAAAAAATTACTCATCAAATATATTATAATCTAAGTACTAAGCAAACGTTTTTTTGTATTTTTGCATCAAATTAACGAAAATCAAAAAAATGCAACGCGACGAACAAATTTTTGACCTTATTCTTGAAGAACAAGAAAGACAAATTCACGGATTAGAACTTATTGCATCAGAAAACTTTGTAAGTGACGAAGTGCTTGAAGCAGCAGGATCTGTATTAACCAACAAATATGCTGAAGGATACCCAGGAAAAAGATACTACGGAGGTTGCGAAGTAGTAGATGTGGTAGAACAAATTGCAATTGATAGAGCTAAAGAATTGTTTGGTGCTGCTTACGCAAACGTACAGCCACACTCTGGTTCTCAAGCCAATACTGCTGTTTTTCATGCTTGCTTGAAGCCAGGAGACAAGATTTTAGGTTTTGATTTGTCGCACGGTGGACATTTAACTCATGGATCACCAGTTAATTTTTCTGGTCGTTTGTATTCTCCTTCTTTTTACGGAGTTGATCCAGAAACAGGACGTTTAGATTATGATAAAATACAAGAAATAGCTACAAAAGAGCAGCCAAAATTAATCATTGCAGGAGCTTCGGCTTACTCACGTGATATGGATTTTGCTCGTTTTAGAGAAATTGCTGATAGCGTTGGCGCTATTTTGTTAGCAGATATCTCGCATCCAGCAGGACTTATTGCAAAAGGATTGTTGAGTGATCCAATTCCGCATTGCCATATTGTAACTACAACTACGCACAAAACTTTACGTGGTCCACGTGGAGGTTTGATTTTGATGGGTAAAGATTTTGAGAATCCGTTTGGTTTAACAACTCCAAAAGGTGAAATCAGAATGATGTCTTCCTTACTTGACTTAGCTGTTTTTCCTGGAAATCAAGGAGGACCCTTAATGCACATTATTGCTGCAAAAGCAGTAGCATTTGGTGAGGCTTTGCAAGATGAATTTTTCACTTATGCTTTACAATTGCAAAAAAACGCAACTGCTATGGCGGAAGCTTTTGTAAAAAGAGGATATAAAATTATTTCAGGCGGAACTGATAACCACATGATGTTAATCGATTTACGAAACAAAAATATTTCTGGTAAAGAAGCTGAAAACGCATTGGTTAAAGCTGAAATTACAGTGAATAAAAATATGGTTCCATTTGATGATAAATCACCATTTGTAACTTCTGGAATTCGCGTAGGTACAGCTGCAATCACTACTCGTGGTTTGGTTGAAGCGGATATGGAAACTATTGTTGATTTAATCGACAGAGTTTTAGTTGATCACACCAACGAAGATGTCATCGAAGCAGTAGCAAATGAAGTAAACGAAATGATGAGCGAGAGAGCTATTTTCGTATACTAATAAATACGTCATAAGGTTTTAAAGTCGAAAGTCGAAAGTCTTTGTATAGAATTTAATATTCTGTCTTTCTTTTGGCTTTCGACTTTTGACTTTATGACTTTCTAACTTTAAGACTAAAAAAATGGGAGTATTACGATTGCAGTTGCCAACTGACCCGAGATGGGTGAATATTGTAGAAAAAAACATAGAGGAAATCCTAACAGATCATGCTTGGTGCGAACAAAAAGCCGCCACCAATGCCATTACGATCATTACAAACAACTAAGAGCATCAGGATTTGGTTAAGGACTTATTGGCTTTAGCCAAAGAGGAGTTAGATCATTTTGAACAAGTACACAACATTATCATCAAAAGAGGTTTAACACTTGGTCGCGAGCGCAAAGACGATTATGTGAATGAACTTTATATGTACATGAAAAAAAGTATCGATGGAAGCCGCGTTTCCGGTTTGGTAGAACGTTTGCTTTTTTCAGCAATGATTGAAGCAAGAAGTTGCGAGCGTTTCAAAGTACTATCTGAAAATATTCAAGATGAAGAATTAGCCTTATTTTACAGAGAATTAATGGAAAGCGAAGCAGGTCATTATACCACTTTTATTACCTATGCACGCAAGTATGGAAAAGGAATTGATGTTGAAAAACGATGGAGAGAATGGCTGGCTTTTGAAGAATCTGTAATTGCTAACTACGGTACAGGTCAAACCATCCACGGATAATAAATCTTTTGAATGCTTTTTTAATAAGCATTATTTTTACAGATTATTATTTTTAAGAACCAAATAGAATCAGTTTAGCAGTATAACTGCAATGCAACTGATTTTATTTGGTTTTTTATTGCACTAAAATGTCATGATGTTGTAACAATCCTTTTACGTTAGAGCTGCTAAAAACTGCTTTGGTAATTTTAGTTTTTTGAGGGTTGATAGCAAAGTTAAAACTACTTGCAAAGTTCGCTTTACTCAGATTGGCTTGCGCAAACTCAGCGCGATACAAGTCGCATTTTTCAAAAATGGCAGCTGTCAAATTGGCTTTCATAAAATCGACAGCAACACAACTGCAATTGGTAAAGACGGTTTCTTTTAAATTCAAATCGTAAAACTGTGAGAAATCTAAAACACAATTTTTGAAAGTAATTTCAAAAATCAGCCTATCGCACATGGCAAAATTGACTTCTACAATTTTACAAGACTCAAAAGTAACTGTTCTCAGTGCGGCATGGTTGATTTTTGCTTTGTTGAAAGTACAATTAGTAAAAGTACAGCCAATAAAAGTGACATCGATAAAACTACAGGTAGAAAAAATACAATTCGTAAAAGTACACGATTCGAACTCTTGAAAGTTCAATTCTGTTTCACTAGATATTGTATCTAAAAAATGTTGTTCTACCGTGTATTTAGCCATGCGGAAGTATTACTGATTTATATTTTATTGGCTAAAATTACTCAAAAAAACCTTATCAACTTAAAATAGGAGTGAGTCTCTTGCCTTTGTTTCTAAATTCTTGATAGGCAGTTGATACAATTTGTGGCAGAGTGAAAGATTATTAAAAAACGTTAAAAATCAGTATTTAATGGTGGTTTATGTGTAAATTTAAAACTTAATTAAAAATGAAAAAATATGATACCATCAAAAGGTTACGCAGCTCAAAGTGCCACTTCAGATTTAGCGCCTTGGAATTTTGAAAGAAGAACATTGGGGCCGCATGATGTACAATTTGATATTCAGTTTTGTGGAGTATGTCACAGCGATTTACATCAAATTAAAGACGATTGGGGAGGCTCAATTTACCCAATGGTTCCCGGTCATGAAATAGTAGGCAAGGTGGTACAAGTAGGAAGCCACGTTACCAAGTTTAAAGTAGGAGATATTGCTGGTACAGGATGTTTAGTAGATTCTTGCAGAAGTTGCGACAATTGTAAAGAAGGTTTAGAGCAATATTGTTTAAAAGGACGCACAGATACTTACAATGCTTTGGGTCAAGATGGAGTAACGCCTACTTACGGAGGTTATTCGGATACTATTGTAGTGCATGAAGATTTTGCATTGCATATTTCAGAAAAACTAGATTTAGCTGCTGTTGCACCATTATTGTGTGCTGGAATTACAACCTATTCTCCGTTGCGTCATTGGAAAGTAGGGAAGGGGCATAAATTAGCTGTTTTAGGTTTAGGCGGATTAGGACATATGGCTGTTAAATTCGGAGTTTCTTTTGGTGCTGAAGTTACAGTGTTGAGTACTTCTGCAAGTAAAGAAGCAGATGCTAAAAAGTTAGGAGCTCATAATTTTGTGGTAACATCAGATGAAGCGCAATTAGCAAGTGTAGCGGGGACTTTTGATTTTATTTTAGATACAGTTTCAGCGCCACACGATCTTAATTTGTATTTGTCATTGCTACGTGTGAACGGAGTTCATATTTGTGTTGGAGTGCCACCTACACCATATCAAGTGCATGCTTTTAGTTTGATTGGTGGTCGCCGTAGTTTAGCCGGATCGTTAATTGGAGGATTGCCAGAAACACAAGAAATGTTAGATTACTGCGCAGAACACGGTATTGTTTCAGAAATTGAAATGATCGATATCAAAAACATTCACGAGGCCTACCACCGCATGGAAAAAGGGGATGTTCGTTATCGTTTTGTAATCGATATGGCTACTTTATAAAAAAAGAGCTGTATTAAAATAAAAAATCGCTACCAGCAAATTGTTGGTAGCGATTTTTTTCATTTCAGGAGATTTATTATTACTTGTTTAGAAAACGTTGAAAAAACTCGTAAGTTCTCAACATTTGATCCATGCGTTGTCTGTTGTCACCATTACGAGTAATTTCGTGTGTCGCTCCAGGATGAACAACAAATTCTACTGGGCGGTCTAAAACTTTTAAACTTCTAAACATCATTTCGGCTTGTACAAATCCTGTTCTGCGATCGTTGGCTCCATGAAAAATAATAAAAGGCGTTGTAATGTTTTGCACGTAGTTAATTGGCGATTCGCGAGCTAGTATTTCTTTAACTTTTGGTTCCCAAGGATATCCTCCAAAATAATTTGGAACCAATCGCCATGCATTTCCTTCTCCAAAAAATGTATTCAAATCATACACACCTCTTTGAGCACAAGCCGCTTTAAAACGGTTGTCATGACTAATAATCCATGCTGTTAAATATCCAGCATAAGAACCACCAGTTATGAATAAATTAGATTGATCTGCCCAACCTTCGGCAACTGTTTTGTCGAGAGCGGTTAAAACATCACTTGCAGGTCCTTTGCCCCAATCATTAACATTGGCTCTCAAAAAATCAAGACCGTATCCTCCAGATCCACGCGGATTGCTGTATACTACGCCATATCCTTTACTACAAAAATATTGGTATTCATGCCACATACTTTCCTCACCCGGTCCCCACATAGCAGATGGGCCGCCATGAATTTCTAGTAGCAAAGGCGCTTTTTCACCACTTGTGATTTGAGTTGGTTTCATAACCCAATATTCAACGGTGAGTCCTAATTCGTTTACAAAGCTTTTCTTTTCAGGATACGATAGTTTTTTAGTTGAAACCCAATTGTTAAATGTGCTTACTTTGTTTTCTTTCTTGAAATTGGAATCAGCGGTGTACAATTCTGATGGATTACTCACTTGAGTCTTGCTGTATAGAAAGCCATCTGCAACCAAATCGTAACTTGATATTCCTTGATCTGCTGCGGATAAAGCTTCAATTTTTTTGTTAGCTAATGATATACGGTGTAAAACGTTCCCGCCATTCATTTGCGATGTGAAATAAAGGAATTTGTCGTCCTTGCTCCATTTTAAATTTGATATGTTGCGGTCAAATGGAATTGTTTGAATTGACTCTGGTCCGCCGTTCAATGGCATAATTGATAAAGTTGGGATACTTACGAATGAAGTAGCTCCTGATAAAAATGCAATCCATTTTCCTGAAATGCTAACAGACGCATTGCTATAGCGTTTACCGTTCTCGCCTAAAATCATTTTGAAATTGCTACCGTCAGATGCGACTATGAATAATTCACTTTCTTGGGAACGGTCAGGATTTTCGATATTATCTACATCGCCAGACAAAAGGATTTGAGTTCCATTTGCAATGTAATCAGCCGATGAAAAGCCATAGAATCCGCTGGTAATGGCTTTTGGAGTGCTATTGATTTTTGCATCTGTCTCAAAAAAGTGATTAAAGTTAATTTCAGATGATAAATTACTTTCGCTTTGAAAGTTTAGCTTGTTTAAAACAATGGCTTTTTTATCAGTAGCGTTTTGGTTCAAATAGGCTCTTACTTCGGCCAATGATCCGTTCGGATTGGCTTTGATTTTAGTATTGGCTAAATAATCATTCGATGTAAAACCAGGCTTTTCTGTTTTCCAACTTGGAACTGTTTTCTTAGGATTTAAAATGGAGTCTTTTAGAAGTTCTTGAAGCGAAATGCTTGCTGAAAAAAGTATTTTGTTACCATCAGGTGACCATTTTGGGTTATTGGCACCATATTTAAAATTAGTAAGTTGAGTCGCCTCACCGCCATCCATATCAAGGACAAAAATTTGCGTTTTATCTTTTACGAACCTTGTAAATGCTAGTTTTTTTCCATCGGGACTCCATGCTGGTCTAGATGCGCCATTTTTATCCGATGTAATTTGCTTTACAGTATTTGGATTTTCTTTATTCCAAGTGTAAATCTGGGTGCGATAGGTGTAATCCAATGAACTGTTTTCGTCGCTTTCAATGGAGGTAACTGTAAAGGCAGCTTTTTTGCCATCGGGAGAGCTAGTTATACTGTTGACGTTTTTTATTTTTAGCAAATCGGTTAGTTCAATTCGATCACTGCCATTTTGCGCGCTTGCAAAATGAATGGGAATAATTAATAAAAGGGTTAGAAATTTTTTCATGAAATCTTTTTTAGTAACACATTAGTTTTTGTTCTAAATTAGTACAAAGAGCAGAGATATCAAAACAGAAAATAGGAAACAAAAAAAGTATTTGCGCTTTTGCCGATTATTGTAAGGTCAATTGGATTTGTATAGGTTTTAAAAAAGTAATTTTTTGAGACTTGCCAAAAGTATAAACATAAAAAAACCCCAACAAATGCTGGGGTTTTGTGACCTCGACTGGATTCAAACCAGTAACCTCTTGAGCCGTAATCAAGTGCGCTATTCAGTTGCGCCACGAGGCCTTTTTGCGAAGCGACTTATTGTCTTGCTTGCGGGTGCAAATATAGGCATAAATGTGTAATTTGCAAGCGTAAAAATGTAAAAAAATAAAAAAAAATGAACTTAAAAAATTACATCCGTGATATTCAGGGTTTTCCTAAAAAAGAAATTGTGTTTAAAGATATCACTCCGCTGCTTTTAGATCCACAGGCAACACAAAAATGCCTTGAAGAATTAGTCAATGCTGTAAAAGATTTGCAAATAACAACCGTAATTGGTGTTGAAAGCAGAGGTTTCTTTTTCGGAACGTTGCTGGCTCAACAATTAAATGTGGGTTTTGTTCCGGTTCGAAAGCCTAAAAAGTTACCTTACGAAACAATTTCGGCTAAGTATGCACTTGAATATGGCACCGATTCGTTAGAAATTCACATTGATGCTATCAAAAAAGGCGACCGCGTGCTTATTCATGATGATGTTTTGGCTACTGGCGGAACTGCAGCGGCCGTATGTGAATTAGTAGAGCGATTAGGCGGCGTTGTGGTGCAGTGTAATTTTTTAATGGAGTTATCCTTTTTAAATGGTCGCGACAAAATTAAAAATTACGACACCTTTGCAGTGCTTTCGTATTAGCGTAAAGCACGCGTAGTAACATAGTAGCGGTAGGCCAATAGGGCAAGCTGCCATTTTTTGGCTTTAGAGATGTCTGTTCCGCGTTTGGTGAAACTTGGTAACACTATTTTATTGATTTGAGCTAAGACTTTGTACATCTGTTTATTTTTTGAGGCAAAGGTATAAAAAAAGACAGTCTTGGGTTGAGACTGTCTTAGTATATCAATTATTTATTCTTCTTTTGTTTTGCTTCAAAGGCTTCCATCTCTTTTTCGAAATCTTTCATTTTCTTTTCAAACTCTTCCATTTCCTTGTTAAAAGGTTTCATTTGCTTTTCAAATTCCTCCATTTTTTTCTCAAAAGCTTTAATCTGCGGTTCCATAGCTTCCATTTTTTTATCAAAAGCTTGCATTTTTTTATCAAAATCAGCCCATTCTTTTTCGTTTTTATAGTTACGAACTCCTGATGGTGCTTTTGGTGCAGCTGGAAAAATAGGCGCTTTTGGGGTCTTGAAATTAAACTTCGGCGCTACCGGAGGCACTGGTGGTTGAGGGCGCTCTATTACGCTCCCATTTTCGCCGATGTAATTTTTGGTAATAATTCGTATAGAATTTCTTTTTCCTTGTTCGTCCTTAGTAACATTTACGCTAGTGATTGTGCTAGGAAGTACACTTTCAGCTTCTAAGGCACTCACACGTTTGTCATTTACGTACACCTCAGTATCTTCAGGTATGCCATTTTTTTCAGTTCTAATTTGCTTAATAACAGTTACGTTGTTTTCCTTTTTTACGACGGATAGATTATTTGGATCAATGCGGTCTAGACTTACTTCATTTGATGAAAATATGTTTCCGCTACCTATTGTGCTCGAGTTTTCCTTCGTGAAAATTTTAATAACAGATTTATTATTATCTTTTTCGACATTGACAGTTGCAATGTCATCAGGATTTGTGCTGTCTAATTCTTTTTTGGTTACCTTTTTTCCGTTGATAAAAATACTGGTGTTTTCGTCTGTAATTTCAGGAAGATTTTTTGAAATCAGCTCGCTTGTTTTACCTTTTTTCACCGTATCTGATACGGCAAGAGTACTAGTGTTTTGACTTTTTGTGCTAGAACTTGTTGTTGTACTTGTTTTTTCTTGTGCAACTACTTCAATTTGAAAAAAAGCAAAAAAGGCGACTAAGACAGGAACAACGGTGGCGTATTTCCATGAATTCCATTTTTTTGATTGATTTTTGTTTAACATAACGATTCGTTTTTTGATTAATGATTGATAAAAAGGATTGGTAAGCGCAACACAATTTTGGTGTGTTGTAATTTTTAAAAGTGTGAATTGGTATTCTTTTTTGTTAGTTGTTTTTTGAATAGCATGATGATCAGCAATGAATTCTAAATTTTGCACCATCGCTTTTTTGTAAAGCCACACAAGCGGATTAAACCAAAAAACAATACAAAAAATGCTACTCAATAATACGTCAGCCGAGTGGTATTGGGCGCTATGAACTTTTTCATGCGCAATAATATTATTAAGTTCACTAGCACTGTACAGTGATGAATTGTACACTATTGTTTTAAAAAAGGAGAAAGGCGCTGTGTTTTCAGTTGTATTTACAAAAGTGAAACCTTTTATTGTTTCTGAAATTTGTCCTTTAAGCATTCGTTGAAGCTTGTGTAGATCTAGAATAAACTTTCCTGTTAAATATAACACTCCCAAACCATAGCAAACACTAGCTATAAGCCACCAATTAATTGTGGGAGTAGCTTCGGTTTTGTAGCTGCTTGTGGGAAGATTTGACCAATCAATAGGGTTTGGATTGGGGTCAACCCAAATAATCTCCGTGTAAGTTAGCAACGGAAAAACTGCCGAAATCACTAAACCTAGTAATAAAAACCATCGATTTCCAGTAAAAAATGTCTCTTTGCGCAGCAAAACATAATACACTGCAAAAAACAATGCTAGTAGGCCGCTGGCTTTAATAAAGTAGAGTTGAAGTGGTTCCATTTTTATTTTTGGTTTTAGGAAATAATGGGTAAATGACTAGCTGTTTTGTTCTTGTTGCTCAATCATGTTTAAAATTTCACGTAATTCAGCTGCCGAAATTTTTTCTTCTTGTGCAAAATGGGAAACCATATTTTTATACGAGCTGTTAAAAAACGTATCAATTGCGGTATGCATAAAACGCTTGCGGTATTCTTCTAGGCTCACCGTTGGGAAATACTGATGCGAATTTCCGTAAGCGTTGTGCGATACATATCCTTTTTCTTCAAGATTACGAACTATGGTTGATAAGGTATTGTAATGTGGTTGGTCTTCGGTAATTTCATTCATGATGTCTTTTACGAAAGCTTTTTGGAGCTTCCAGACAATGTGCATGATTTCTTCTTCTTTGTTAGTGAGTTTTTGCATTATATTTTTATTTGATTCAAACGTACAACTATATTTCTAGTTTGCAAACTATTTTTATAGTTATTTAACTAAATTTTTAGTTTTTGGTACTTTGTCTTGTGTTTAAGTATTTGTAAATGAATTAAATGCTTGTTTTTTAGTAGTGTTTTTAAATTGAAAACGTTTTGATAGATATAAACGAGTTTCTGGAAACGGGTTTGCGTGAGGGATAGAAGCAAACCGCCGCAGCGGTGCGGATAGCCCGACGCCATAACAGCAAAGGGGCTACTCAAAACAATTATGAGTAGCCCCTTTGCTGTTATGGGGGCACGCCCCAATTTTTAAAATGATATTATTTTACCGTTGCTTTTTCTTGCTGAACCATTTTTTGCACCCATACGCAACCTGCAACGGCCAAGATGCCTAGGGTGCCCATAAAAAACCAATTGGCTTGATAACCATATGAGGCAATAATTTCGAGTCCCGTTTTAGAACTCGCAATGTGCGCCAAACTAAAACTCATGGTAAACAGCGCCATGTATCGGCCCTCGTGGCCTTTAGGAGCGCGACTCAAGGCAAATGAGTTGGAAAACGGAAAAATAAACATTTCGCCAAAAGTGATAAATAGAATACTTACAACCAGAATTCCGGCCCAAAAATGAATCAATAATACATAAAAACTTAGCGCCAAAAGTAAGGAGCCCCACAAAATAATTTTGAGTTTGTCAATGTTTTTACGCTGACTGTAGCTCACAATTGGCATTTCGAGAAAGAAAATGAGCAAGCCGTTTAAAGACAATAACAAACCACTTTGAAACTCGGTCAGGCCAAATTTTTCGTTGTGGTACAATGGTAAAGTCGTGAAAAGTTGAAAAAATAGTACTGCGGTTACAAAACACACAAACAGAAATATCCAAAAAATTTGATCCTTGAAAACCGAAGTTGGCAAATCAGTTTCGGCCTTTTCAGTTTCCAAATCTGCTGGTTTTTTGCGTTCTTTCACGAGCAACCAAAAAATTAAAATCGAGATAATACAAGAACTACCATCAACCCAAAAAAGTCCGCTGTAGCCCAAGTTCATAATGATTAATCCGCCCAGCGCTGGTCCTGCGGTAAACCCTAAATTTACGGCCAATCGTACCAAAGTGAGCGCTCTAGTGCGGTTTTCGGGCTTTGCATAGGTGGCGAGCGATACAAACATGGCGGGTCTAAACATATCAGCAACCGTCATAATGCAAAACATACTCAAACACAATCCCCAAAACGTACGCACGTACTGCACCGCAAACAGCAGCAATCCGCTGGTAAATAAGCTAAAAACCATGATTTTGTAAAAACCTATTTTATCAGATAATTTTCCGCCCAACCATGAACCTAACATCGAACCAAAGCCAAAAGCGACCATAATCCAACCCACTTGCTCGTATGAAAATTGTAAATCCTCTTTTAAATATTTTGATAAAAACGGCAAAACCATCGTGCCGGCCCTGTTGATGAAGGTAATTAGCGTCAAAATCCAAACTTCTCTGGTAAATCCTCTAAAATTATTGATGTAGCGTGTAAAAGCAGTTTGCAGCATAGCCTAGAATTGTGAGTTGCAAATTTACGATGTTTTTCAGGAGCTTTTTCCAGCTATTCGCTACAATCTTTTATTTTTTTAAAGAAAAAAAATAAAAGGATTTCTCCCGAAGCTTCGGGACTATCTGGGCTAGGGTTTTGGTCTTCGGTAGGTATTTCTGCCAGTTACTTTTCGTTGTGGTATTCTAACTTTTACACTATTTTTGCATCAAAATCAAACCATTGAGAACACTTTTTACTTTTCTGTTTTTTTGGACGTGTACTTTTGCTTTTGCTCAAAAGTCGTATAAGGCCACTGCTGTAGCTCAGTTTCAAAAAAAAATGAATACCGAATTTGCTGATGCTGCAACGAGTCCGCTAACAACAGAGGATCGAGCCAAGTTCAAATCGCTTGATTTTTTTCCGGCCAATGCTTCTTTTTTTGTAATTGCGACTTTGGTAAAAACACAAAATGCAGTTCCTTTTGCCATGAAAACCACAACAAGTAGACAACCTTTGTATGTTAAGTATGGCGAATTGCATTTTGAATTGGAAGGCAAAAAATTAAAGTTAAACGTGTACCGCAATTTGGAACTTGCCAAACAAGCAAAATACAAAGACTATTTGTTTTTACCTTTTTCTGATCGTACATCGGGTCGTGAAACGTACATTGGCGGTAGGTATGTTGATTTAAAGATTCCAAAAGGAAAAAAAATAGCGATTGATTTTAACACCGCTTACAATCCGTATTGCGCCTACAATTCAAAATATTCTTGCCCAATAGTGCCTTTAGAAAATGATTTGGATATTGCCATAATGGCTGGGGTTAAAAAATTTCACGATTAATGGAGTTTTTTAATGCACATACGCATCTTTGGAGCAAGCAAGCGCATGTTGTAGAGTTGGTCAATCAATATCCGCAGGAATTGAATGAGGCAATACCGCAGTACTCAATTGGAATTCATCCTTGGTACATTAATGAAACACGTCTTGAAGCAGATTTTGATATCATGCAAAAAAGTATGAGCCAACCCAATTGTTGGGCAGTAGGTGAGTGCGGACTTGACAAACGCATCGAAATTCCATTACCCTTGCAACAGCAAGTTTTTGAAACCCAATTGCTGCTTGCTCAGGAATACAACAAGCCAGTCATTATTCATTGTGTAGCAGCATTTCAAGAGGTTGTTGCAATCAAAAAAAAGCTGCAAATTACCGTGCCTTTGATCATACACGGTTTTTCAAAAAATAAAGCGGTAGCACAGCAATTGCTTGATAATGGTTTTTATATTTCATTTGGTAAATATTTACTGCGCAATCCAGCATTAGAAGAGGTTTTTGCAAGCATTCCCAGCAATCGTTTTTTCTTAGAAACGGATACCGTAGAAGAGGAAATTGAGGCTGTTTACGAACTCGCTGCACGTTATAAAAACACAACAGTTGCAGCAATACAAACACAAATACAAACTAATTTTAATACCGTTTTTGGATCTAAAATATAATTTTCAATTTCAAAAACTTTTCATCTTAAAACAGAATAGAATGGCAGAATGGACAGAGAGAGCAGAACTTTTATTTAAAAAAGAAGGTCTGACTAATTTACAAAATGCAAACGTACTCGTGGTAGGATTGGGCGGCGTAGGCTCATTTGCTGCTGAATTTTTAGCTAGGGCAGGCGTGGGTAAAATGACAATTGTTGATGGTGACGTGGTAGATATTACCAATATCAACAGGCAATTGCCAGCCTTGCACTCTACAGTAGGACAACCGAAAATTACCGTTGTTGGAGACCGTTTGCAAGACATCAATCCAGAATTACAACTAACTCGAGTGCAAGAATTTTTGTCACCAAAGCGTGCTTTTGAAATTGTTACTCCTGATTTTGATTATGTTCTAGATTGTATTGACAGTGTAACTCCAAAACTAAACTTGATCATAGCGGCAAAACGCAAAAGAGTAAAAATTATTAGCAGCATGGGCGCAGGCGGAAAAATGGAAGCCTCGAAAGTAAAGGTTACTGATATTAGTAATACCGTAAATTGTTTCTTTGCCAAAACCATTCGCAGACGTCTAAAAGAAGCCAAAATAGACAAATTAAAAGTCGTTTTCTCTTCTGAAATTCAAGACGAATCTAGTTTAAGAATGACCGACGGTTCTAATTTTAAAAAGTCGTTTTACGGAACCAACAGTTATATGCCAGGTTTGTTTGGGTTGTATGCCGCTGAAACGGTGATTCGTTATTTGATTAAAAAATAGCACTGACTTTTTTATTTCTTTATTCGGTAATAATTAATTCATAACTCATAATTCATACCTCATAATTCATAACTCATAATTCAAATCTCATAATTTAAAATGATACGAACAGTAATTTTTGATATGGATGGCGTAATCGTTGATACAGAGCCGGTCCACCGCTATGCTTATTTCAAGCAATTTGAAGAGTTAAATATTGCTGTAACCCAAGAAATGTATACTTCATTTACAGGATTTTCAACCCGTAATACATTTCAAAAATTAAAAGAACTTTTTGTAATTGATCAAGAAGTGGAAGATTTGATTCAGCGCAAGCGTACCATTTTTAATGATGCTTTTGATACCAAAAGCGATTTAGAATTGTTGCCTGGAGTAGAAAAATTAATCAAAGATTTATTTGCTAATGGAATGCAATTGATTTTGGCTTCATCAGCCTCAAAAGTAACAATCGAGCGCGTTTTTAGTCGGTTTAAATTGCATGATTATTTTACTCATGTGGTGAGCGGCGAAGATTTCCCAAAATCAAAACCACATCCAGCTATTTTTGAGCATGCTGCTAGTTTATCAATTGCTCCAAAAGAAAGTTGTATTGTTATTGAAGATAGTACCAATGGTGTGAAAGCTGCAAAGGCGGCCGGACTGCTTTGTATTGGGTACAACAGTTTGCATTCTGAAGCACAAGACTTGGCTTTGGCCGATATAATTGTGCAAGATTTTAAAGAGTTGAGTTTTCAAACCGTTCAGCAAATAGATTTGAAATTAAGAAATTTTTAACATTTGACGGGTCTTGAATTTGTAAATTTGGGCAACAAAAAAATTAAAAAACAATGAAAAAAATAATCCTTGCGCTAGCTTTAATTGTTAGCGGTTTAAGTGCTGAAGCACAATTAAAAACACCACAATCAAGTCCGAAAGCAACTTTATCACAATCAGTAGGTTTAACTGATGTAGAGATTGTGTATTCTAGACCAAGTGCTAGAGGGCGCGTCGTTTTTGGAAACTTAATTCCGTTTGGAAAAGTTTGGAGAACGGGCGCCAATGAAAACACAACTGTCTCTTTTGGTGATGATGTTATTATTGATGGTCAAACTTTGAAAAAAGGGACTTACTCTTTGTTTACTGTTCCAAAAATCGAAAGCTGGGAAGTGATTTTTTACAAAACAACTGACAACTGGGGGAATCCAGCTGAGTGGAAAGAAGAAAATGTTGCTTTGAGAACTACAGTAAAACCTGAGACTTTAAATAAAAAAGTAGAAACTTTTACTATTGGTTTGAGCAATATCGACAACAATTTTGCATTTCTTGAAATGTATTGGGAAAACTCGTATGCAGCAGTAAAATTTGAAGTACCAACGCAACAAAAAGCAACGGCTAACATCAATAAAGTATTGGCAGGTCCAACTGCAGGTGATTATTTTTCTGCGTCTCAATTTTTGTTTCAATCTAATGGCGATGCTAACAAAGCGTTAGAATATGTGAACAAAGCATTAGACATGACGAAAGAAAAACCATTTTGGTACAACAGACTAAAATCGTTAATTCAAGCAAAATTAGGTGATAAAAAAGGTGCTATTGAAACTGCAAAAGTATCATTAGCAGCGGCAGAAGTAGCTAAAAACCAAGATTACGTAAAAATGAATAAAGATAGTATTGCGGAGTGGAGTAAAAGCTAAACGAATGCAATAAGAATTTTAAAATCCCGTCCGGTTACCGCGACGGGTTTTTTTTTAGTATTTAGTTGTTGTAAAATAGAGACTCGAATAAATACTTTTATTGGATTTATGAGATTAGTTTAAATGCTAACCAACTTTAGTATTCTTAAAACCCATATCTTATCTAAAATTTTTTAGGTGAAGTTATATATGTTTTATTCCAATTCTTCTTTATTTTGAGAATACACAATATTTTTCAAAACTCTAGTTTTTTGGTTTAATTCTATTTTTTTGAACATTTCAGTAAATCTATACTCAGAGCTAAAATCAGCTATAATTTCTGTACCTGCTATTGAACCAAATTCAAAGTCAGTCTCTGTTGCTGTTTGATCAAATATGCAAAGCCACTGTATTTCCTTTGTTTTATTATTGTTAAATATTCCCATCCATTTCTTTCTCGAGATTTTCAATTCTATGGATGCAGATATTAGTGATTTAGGTATTTTATTGTCTAATGCTCGTAAAGCACTTATTATTAAAAGATCGTCGATGTTATTTATATTTCCCAAAGCTCACCTTATTATTTTTTTACTTTAGATTTTGTAATATTTTCATAGGAATCTTTAGATTCTTGAGAATTTGCAACTAACTTATATATCATGCCTCTACCGCCTTTTCGTTTCTAAAAATCGTGTACTGTAGCAATTGAGATAGTACAATTGTTCCCATTGCGCCAATAAAGTTTAACCACAAATAACCAAGCTTTTCTTCGCCACTTGGATAGATGTAAATAGCATAGTAATAAATTACAAAAATTGCCAACTGACAGACTACTGCGCTGTAAAATATGGCTTTTGATTGTACTTTTTTACTGTAAAAACCAACGAGGAATATTCCTAGTACCGTTCCGTAAAAAATAGAACCGATGATGTTGACTAACTGAATTAAGTTCTCAAACAAAGTTCCTACGCAGGCAAATAAAATAGCGATTACACCCCATAAAAGCGTGAAAAACTTGGTAGCATACAAATAGTGTTTCTCTGATTTTTCCTCTTTTACATTTCGTTTGTAAATATCAATTGCTGTTGTTGAGGCTAAAGCATTCAAACCCGAAGCTGTTGATGACATGGCCGCTGAAATTATAACTGCTAACAATAAGCCAATCAAACCTTTTGGTAAATAATTCAGAATAAAATGAAAAAACACATAATCCTTATCGTTGGTTTCGCTGTTGCTATCGGCTTTAGAAATAATTTCTTTGGCGCGATCGCGTAAGTCTTTTTCTTTTGAGGAAAGCGCTACTAATTCTTTTCTTAAAATCGGATTGTCATAATCTTGATTTAACTGATCAATGTACAATAAGTTAATTACCTTTTTATCTTCTGATAGTTCAGTTAATTTTTTTTCAAGAGCGTTGTATTCGCCTTTGTAGGCTGATTTTTCTATAAGTGCTTTATTGTTCGGATTAAAGTTTAAAGGCACGGGATTGAATTGAAAAAACACAAATACCATGACACCGGTTAGTAAAATGAAAAACTGCATCGGTACTTTTAAGAGTCCGTTCATGATGAGTCCCATTTGACTTTCACGTACTGATTTTCCTGATAAGTAGCGACCAACTTGCGATTGATCGGTACCAAAGTAGGCTAGGGCTAAGAAAAATCCGCCCGTAATTCCGCTCCAAAAAGTATATTTTTCCTCTGGATCGAAAGAGAAGTTTACGATATTCATTTTATCATTTGCCCCAGCGATATGCAACGCACTTGTAAAAGTCATATCATTAGGTAAGTAATACAATATCAAGAAAAAAGTAATAAACATTCCCGACATAATCACAAACATTTGTTGTTTTTGCGTCACGTTTACCGCTTTTGTTCCTCCTGAAAAAGTATAGATAATCACCAAAACACCAATCACAATATTCATGTAAGTGAGATTCCACCCTAAAATAGCGGATAAAATAATTGCGGGTGCGTAAATCGTTAAACCAGTACCCAAACCTCTTTGAAACAAAAATAAAATGGCAGCTAGCGAACGGGTTTTTAAATCAAAACGTTTTTCTAGATATTCATAAGCAGTAAATACTTTGTATTTGTGGTACAAAGGAATAAAGGTAACGCAGATAAGTACCATGGCTATTGGCAAACCAAAGTAAAATTGCACAAAGCCCATTCCGTCATGATACGCTTGCCCAGGAGTTGACAAAAAAGTGATGGCACTCGCTTGTGTCGCCATTACCGAAAGTCCCACTACATGCCAAGGAGTTTCGTTATTTCCTAAAATAAAATCCTCAACATTTTTACTGCCTTTGGTTTTCCAGGCGCCGTAAATAACAATAAAAAGTAAGGTAACAATAAGGATAACCCAGTCAAATAATTGCATAGTTTAGGCGTATAATTTCATAATAAGACAAAAGATCAAAATGTAGAGCGCGTTGGCTAGGAGCACCCAAGTATAGTTTTTTTTCCAGGTTTTTGGTTTTTTGGTTTCCATTGTTTTGTTTTAAGGCTTTATTTTTTGCGCAGGTACTGTTGTGGTTTGTTGCATTGAGATCATATTGGCCAATAATTTATAGGCGCCGGTTACACCTTCAGGTAGTTCTCTAAAAAAGCTTAGCCCTGTGTAAATATAATGTCCTTTTCCGTAAGGTGCCACTAATAAAGCACCATTTTTAGGGGTTTCACCTTGATCATTTGATGATATAATAGGTGTGAAAGCTTTGTCAAAGGTACTAGGGTAGTACAAACCTTGTTCTTGTTTCCAGCCCTTGAAATCTGCTGCTGTTATTTTGTTTGGAAAATTTAAAACAGGGTGATTAGGAGCTAAGAAGCGGACTTCGGCATCTTCTTCAGTTACGCGATCTCTTGATAATTTTATTGGATATGGCGCAAGTTCATCAGTTACTAAATCAGAGGAAGTATTGTATTGCACAATCATGGTTTTTCCTGATTTTACAAAATCAAAAAGTATTTCTTGTTTGTTTTTGAGTGCATTTACGGTGTTGTAAGCACGTACGCCTGTAATTACTGCATCGAACGTTTCTAAACTTTCAGGTGTAATTGCATCAGGCTTTAAAATGGTTACATTATATCCTAATTGTGTTAAACTATTAGGAACTTCATCTCCAGCGCCCATGATGTAAGCTATTTTTTCACCAAAGGTTTTTAAATCGGTCTTGATTATTTTGGTTTGCGCTGTTTGCAGTACTTGTTGTTTCGTTATA
>CAZMHK010000027.1:0-27841 GCA_964566045.1 uncultured Flavobacterium sp. | reverse complement strand
GATCCTCCACGTTATACAATTCAAGAATGTATAGAAAGAGGTCTTACGTACAGCGTGCCATTAAAGGCTAGACTTAAACTGTATTGTACTGACCCAGAACACGAAGATTTTGAAACTATTGTTCAAGATGTTTATCTTGGTACAATTCCTTATATGACGCCTAGTGGTACCTTTGTTATCAATGGTGCTGAGCGTGTAGTTGTATCTCAATTGCACCGTTCTCCTGGTGTTTTCTTTGGTCAATCATTCCATGCAAATGGTACAAAATTGTATTCGGCGAGAGTAATTCCGTTTAAAGGTTCTTGGATTGAATTTAGTACTGATATCAATAGTGTAATGTATGCTTATATTGATAGAAAGAAAAAATTACCTGTAACCACTCTTTTCAGAGCTATCGGCTTCGAAAGAGATAAAGATATTCTTGAAATTTTTGACCTTGCTGAAGAAATTAAGGTTTCTAAAACTGGTCTTAAGAAATACATCGGTAGAAAACTTGCTGCACGTGTATTGAACACTTGGCACGAGGATTTCGTAGATGAAGATACAGGTGAAGTGGTATCTATCGAACGTAACGAAATAATCCTTGATAGAGATACTATTATCGACAAAGATAATGTGGAAGAAATCATTGATTCTAACGTTAAGTCTATCTTATTGCATAAAGAAGATGCTAATCAAGGTGATTATGCCATCATTCACAATACATTACAAAAAGATCCAACAAACTCTGAGAAAGAGGCTGTTGAGCACATCTATAGACAATTGCGTAACGCTGAACCGCCTGATGAAGAAACAGCACGTGGTATCATTGATAAATTATTTTTCTCTGATCAACGTTATAACTTAGGTGAAGTAGGTCGTTATAGAATTAATAAAAAATTAGGTTTAGATACCCCAATGGAAAAGCAAGTCTTGACCAAAGAGGATATCATAACTATCGTGAAATATTTGATTGAATTAATCAACTCTAAGGCGGAGATTGATGATATTGATCACTTATCTAACCGAAGAGTTAGAACAGTTGGTGAACAACTTTCTCAACAATTTGGTGTTGGTCTTGCCCGTATGGCAAGAACTATTCGCGAAAGAATGAACGTAAGAGATAATGAGGTGTTTACACCTATTGATTTGATCAATGCTAAAACATTATCTTCTGTAATTAATTCTTTCTTCGGTACCAACCAGTTGTCTCAATTTATGGATCAAACCAATCCATTGGCTGAAATCACGCACAAGCGTAGATTATCTGCGCTTGGACCTGGTGGACTTTCAAGAGAAAGAGCAGGATTTGAGGTTCGTGACGTTCACTATACCCACTACGGGCGTCTATGTCCAATCGAAACTCCTGAGGGACCAAACATTGGATTGATTTCTTCACTTGGTGTTTACGCTAAAGTGAATGGAATGGGCTTCATCGAAACTCCTTACCGTAAAGTAACTAATGGTGTTGTAGATTTAGAATCTACTCCAGTTTACCTTAGTGCTGAGGAAGAGGAAGGAATGTTAATTGCACAAGCAAACATTCAAATGGACAATTCTGGTAAAATTACTGCCGAAGACGTAATTGCGCGTCAAGAAGGTGATTTCCCTGTTATTGATCCATCAAATGTTGATTACACTGACGTTGCTCCAAATCAAATTGCATCTATTTCTGCATCTTTGATTCCTTTCTTGGAACATGATGATGCGAACCGAGCCTTGATGGGATCGAACATGATGCGTCAGGCCGTACCATTGATACGCCCTGAAGCTCCAATTGTAGGTACCGGTTTAGAGCGTCAAGTAGCTTCAGATTCTAGAGTATTGATTAATGCTGAAGGTCATGGAGTTATTGAGTATGTTGATGCAAACATCATCACTATCAAATACGATCGTTCTGAAGAAGAAAGAATGGTAAGTTTTGAGCCTGATGAAAAAACATATAACTTAATTAAGTTTAGAAAAACCAACCAAGGAACAAGTATTAACTTGAAACCTATCGTAAGAAAAGGGGATAGAGTTGTTCCAGGTCAAGTTTTATCTGAAGGATATGCTACTCAAAATGGAGAATTAGCATTAGGTCGTAACTTGAAAGTGGCGTTTATGCCATGGAAAGGGTACAACTTTGAGGATGCGATTGTAATTTCTGAGAAAGTTGTTCGTGATGACATCTTTACTTCAATCCACGTAGATGATTACTCATTAGAAGTAAGAGATACGAAATTGGGTAACGAAGAATTAACGAACGATATTCCTAACGTTTCTGAAGAAGCTACTAAAGATTTGGATGAAAACGGTATGATTAGAATTGGTGCCGAGGTGAAGCCTGGTGATATTCTTATTGGAAAAATTACTCCAAAAGGGGAATCAGATCCAACTCCAGAGGAAAAATTATTGCGTGCCATCTTTGGTGACAAAGCAGGTGATGTAAAAGATGCTTCTTTGAAAGCTTCTCCTTCTTTACATGGTGTTGTTTTAGATAAAAAATTGTTCGCAAGAGCAGTTAAAGATAAACGTAAACGTACACAAGACAAGGATGCTTTAGGAGCACTTGAAATGGAGTTTGAAGTGAAATTTGTTGAATTGAAAGACAAATTAGTTGAAAAACTTTTCTTGATCGTTAACGGAAAAACATCGCAAGGTGTAATGAATGATTTGGGTGAGGAAGTTTTACCAAAAGGTAAAAAATATACTCAAAAAATGCTTTATGCAGTAGAGGATTTTGCTCACTTAAGTAAAGGTCAATGGGTAGCTGATGATGCTACTAATACTATGGTTAATGATTTAATTCATAACTATAAAATTAAGTTGAACGACTTACAAGGTGCATTGCGTAGAGAGAAGTTCACGATTACTGTTGGAGATGAATTACCAGCAGGAATTTTGAAATTAGCAAAAGTATACATCGCTAAAAAACGTAAGTTAAAAGTGGGTGATAAGATGGCGGGTCGTCACGGTAACAAAGGTATTGTTGCTCGTATCGTACGTCATGAAGATATGCCTTTCCTTGAAGATGGAACACCAGTAGACATCGTATTGAACCCACTTGGGGTACCTTCTCGTATGAACATTGGTCAGATTTATGAAACAGTATTAGGATGGGCTGGTATGAATTTGGGTAGAAAATTTGCTACACCAATTTTTGACGGAGCATCTTTAGACGAAATCAACGCTTTAACAGATGAAGCTGGAGTACCTCGTTTTGGTCATACGCATTTGTATGATGGAGGAACTGGAGAGCGTTTCCACCAAGCTGCAACTGTAGGTGTTATCTACATGTTGAAATTAGGTCACATGGTTGATGACAAGATGCACGCACGTTCTATCGGACCGTACTCTTTAATCACTCAGCAGCCACTTGGAGGTAAAGCACAATTTGGAGGTCAACGTTTTGGAGAGATGGAGGTTTGGGCATTAGAGGCTTATGGAGCTTCTAGTACACTTCGTGAAATCTTAACAGTGAAATCGGATGATGTAATTGGTAGAGCTAAAACGTACGAGGCAATCGTTAAAGGAGAATCTATGCCAGAGCCAGGATTACCTGAATCATTCAATGTATTGATGCATGAATTGAAAGGTCTTGGTTTAGATATCAGATTAGAAGAATAATATTCAGTAAAAAGTGGTCAGTGTTCAATGTATTTTGAATGCTGAACACTGATTACTTTTTAAATTAGTTTTCAAGATTTATACCCGTAAACCGTTCCGATTTTTTATTGAGTTTTAAAGTTCAATAACTAGCACTTCAAGCAAGGGCTTGAGGTTTAGAGAAGTAATTCGTGGTAGTGTTATTGTTGAGGATTGAACCAGATGTTTAAGACCGAGACCAACACAAAAATCAATTTTTTAATTGCAGATAAATCAATAGTAGAAACTATGATGAATAACAGAAATAATAACAATAAAGATAAAAACCAAGTTAAAAGGTTTAATAAAATTTCTATTGGATTAGCATCACCAGAGTCAATCTTAAAAGAGTCAAGAGGTGAAGTATTAAAGCCAGAAACGATCAACTATAGAACGCACAAACCAGAGCGTGATGGTCTTTTTTGCGAGCGTATTTTTGGACCTGTAAAGGATTTCGAGTGTGCGTGTGGAAAATACAAAAGAATTCGTTACAAAGGTATCATTTGCGACCGTTGCGGTGTTGAAGTTACAGAGAAAAAAGTACGTAGAGATAGAGTAGGTCACATCAACCTTGTTGTGCCAATTGCTCATATTTGGTATTTCCGTTCTTTGCCAAACAAAATTGGTTATATCCTTGGTCTTCCTTCTAAGAAATTAGATATGATTATTTACTACGAAAGATACGTAGTAATACAAGCTGGTATTGCTAAAAATGCTGATGGCGAATCATTACAAAGATTAGATTTCTTGACTGAAGAAGAATATTTAAATATTTTAGATACACTTCCTGCAGACAACCAATATTTAGATGATTTTGATCCTAATAAATTTGTTGCCAAAATGGGAGCAGAGTGTATTATGGATTTGTTAGCAAGAATTGATCTTGATGCATTATCTTATTCATTGAGACATAGCGCTAACAATGAAACGTCTAAACAACGTAAAACTGAAGCTTTAAAAAGATTACAAGTAGTTGAATCTTTCCGTGAGTCTAACTTAAACCGCGAAAACCGTCCTGAGTGGATGATTATGAAAGTGGTGCCAGTTATTCCACCAGAATTGCGTCCGCTTGTACCACTTGATGGAGGTCGTTTTGCAACTTCAGATTTGAATGATTTATACCGTCGTGTAATCATCCGTAACAACCGTTTGAAAAGATTAATGGAGATCAAGGCTCCAGAAGTTATCTTGAGAAACGAGAAACGTATGTTGCAAGAATCTGTAGATTCATTATTTGACAACACGCGTAAAGCATCTGCTGTTAAAACAGAATCAAATAGACCATTGAAATCACTTTCTGACTCGTTAAAAGGTAAGCAAGGTCGTTTCCGTCAAAACTTATTGGGTAAACGTGTGGATTATTCTGCTCGTTCGGTAATTGTTGTTGGACCAGAATTAAAATTATCAGAGTGCGGTATTCCTAAGGATATGGCAGCTGAATTGTACAAACCTTTTGTGATTCGTAAATTAATCGAAAGAGGAATTGTAAAAACAGTTAAATCTGCTAAAAAAATAATTGATAAAAAAGAGCCTGTTGTTTGGGATATCCTTGAAAATGTAATCAAAGGTCACCCAATCTTGTTAAACCGTGCTCCTACTTTGCACCGTTTAGGTATCCAGGCGTTCCAGCCAAAATTAATTGAAGGAAAAGCAATCCAATTGCACCCTTTAGTTTGTACGGCTTTTAACGCGGATTTTGATGGGGATCAAATGGCGGTACACTTACCATTAGGACCAGAGGCTATCTTAGAAGCTCAGTTGTTAATGTTAGGTTCGCACAACATTTTGAACCCTGCAAATGGTGCTCCAATCACTGTACCATCTCAGGATATGGTCTTGGGTCTATATTATATGACCAAAGAACGTTTGTCAACTCCTGAATTGAAAATTTTAGGAGAAGGAATTACTTTCTATTCTGCAGAAGAAGTGAATATCGCTTTGAACGAAGGAAGAGTAGAATTGAATGCTCGTGTTAAAATTAGAGCAAAAGATTTCAATGAGGCTGGTGAATTAGTTTACCAAATCATTCAAACTACTGCTGGACGTGTATTGTTTAACGAAGTTGTTCCTGAAGCAGCTGGTTATATCAATGACGTATTGACAAAGAAAAACTTAAGAGATATTATTGGACACGTTTTAAGCTGTACAGATGTACCTACTACTGCTGCTTTCTTGGATAACATGAAAGATATGGGGTATAAATTTGCCTTCAAAGGTGGATTGTCATTCTCATTAGGTGATATTATAATTCCAGACCAAAAACCTAAGTTAATTGCTGACGCAAGAGAGCAAGTTCAAGGTATTTCTGCTAACTATAACATGGGTCTTATTACCAATAACGAGCGTTACAACCAAGTTATTGATGTTTGGACTTCTGCTAATGCGCAGTTAACGGAGTTAGCAATGAAAAACATTAGAGAAGATCAACAAGGATTTAACTCTGTGTACATGATGCTTGACTCTGGAGCGAGGGGTTCTAAGGAACAAATTCGTCAGTTAACTGGTATGCGTGGTTTGATGGCTAAGCCTAAAAAATCTACTGCTGGTGGTGGTGAAATTATTGAAAACCCGATTCTATCTAACTTTAAGGAAGGTCTTTCGATCCTTGAGTACTTTATCTCTACTCACGGTGCTCGTAAAGGTCTTGCGGATACCGCTCTTAAAACAGCCGATGCTGGTTACTTGACGCGTAGATTACATGACGTTTCACAAGACGTAATTGTAAACATTGATGATTGTGGTACTTTAAGAGGTGTTGAAGTTTCAGCATTGAAAAAGAACGAAGAAATCGTAGAATCATTAGGAGAGAGAATCTTAGGACGTGTAGTTTTACAAGATTTAATTAATCCTTTGACTAGCGAAGTATTAGTTCGTTCAGGTGAGCAAATTACTGAAGTAATTATGAAAGCGATCGACGCTTCTCCAATCGAGAAAGTTGAAGTTCGTTCTCCATTAACATGTGAGGCTCTGAAAGGAATTTGTGCTAAGTGCTACGGTCGTAACCTAGCAACTGGTAAAATGACTCAAAGAGGTGAAGCTGTTGGTGTAATTGCTGCACAGTCTATTGGTGAGCCAGGTACACAGTTGACATTACGTACTTTCCACGTTGGAGGGGTTGCGGGTGGAATTTCTGAGGAATCAAGCATTGTAACTAAGTTTGCAGGTAAGCTTGAAATCGAAGATCTTAAAACTGTTAAAGGTGAAGATAGTGAAGGAAACTCGGTTGATATAGTTGTTTCTCGTTCAACTGAATTGAAATTAATTGACGAAAGAACAGGTATTTTATTAAGTACCAATAACATTCCTTACGGTTCTAGTATTTTTGTTGCAGATGGTCAATCTGTTGCAAAAGGAGAAGTAATCTGTAAATGGGATCCATATAACGGAGTTATTGTTTCTGAGTTTACTGGTAAAATTGCTTACGAAGATTTAGAGCAAGGACAATCGTTCATGGTTGAAATCGATGAGCAAACTGGTTTCCAAGAAAAAGTAATTTCTGAATCAAGAGCTAAAAAATTAATTCCAACTTTATTAGTTTACGGTAAAGATGGTGAATTGATTCGTTCATACAACTTACCAGTTGGAGCCCACTTGATGGTTGAAAATGGTGAGAAAATCAAAGCAGGTAAAGTATTGGTAAAAATCCCTCGTCGCTCTTCTAAATCAGGAGATATTACAGGAGGTTTACCAAGAATTACAGAGTTGTTAGAAGCTCGTAATCCATCTAACCCAGCTGTAGTTTCTGAAATTGATGGTGTTGTTTCTTTTGGAAAAATCAAAAGAGGTAACCGCGAAATTGTTATCGAATCTAAATTCGGAGATGTTCGTAAATACCTAGTTAAATTATCAAGCCAAATTCTTGTTCAAGAGAATGACTTCGTAAGAGCAGGTGTACCGTTGTCTGACGGAGCAATTACTCCAGATGATATTTTAAGAATTCAAGGTCCAGCTGCTGTTCAACAGTACTTGGTAAATGAAATTCAAGAGGTATACCGTTTACAAGGTGTAAAAATTAACGACAAACACTTCGAAGTTGTTATTCGTCAAATGATGCGTAAAGTAAGAGTACAAGATCCAGGTGATACTTTATTCTTAGAAGATCAATTGATTCATACTAAAGATTTTATCGTTCAAAACGATAAGTTATACGGTATGAAAGTGGTAGAGGATGCTGGAGATTCAGCTGTATTAAAAGAAGGGCAAATCATTACGCCTCGTGAGTTGCGTGACGAAAACTCTTTATTGAAACGTACAGATAAAAATCTAGTAGTAGCTCGTGATGTGGTAACAGCAACAGCAACACCAGTATTACAAGGTATTACAAGAGCGTCGTTACAAACTAAATCATTCATCTCTGCGGCATCGTTCCAGGAAACTACTAAAGTATTAAATGAAGCTGCAGTTGCAGGTAAAATCGATTACTTAGAAGGATTGAAAGAAAATGTAATTGTAGGTCATAGAATCCCAGCCGGTACAGGTATGAGAGAGTACGATCACACAATTGTAGGTTCAAAAGACGATTACAATGATATGATGGCTAACAAAGAGGAGTACATCTATTAAGGTTTTAGTGCCTTGTCCTTAGTGATTTTATACAAAGTTTAATCACTGAGGACTATTTAACTAACCACTAAATACTAAAAATATGAAAGATCAACCACAAGATCAAATTAATATCGAATTGGATGAAATTACTGCTGAAGGAATTTATTCTAACTTAGCAATTATCAATCACTCTTCGTCTGAGTTTGTTCTAGACTTTGTAAGTATCATGCCAGGTATTCCTAAAGCAAAGGTAAAGTCAAGAATTGTTCTGACACCGCAGCATGCTAAAAGATTATTGAAAGCGATTGGAGAAAATATTCATAGATTTGAAATCGCTCATGGTGAAATCAAAGATACGGATCAGGCTCCAATTCCCTTAAATTTTGGTCCTGCTGGCCAAGCATAAAGGATAGTACAAAAGGCTCCAGTTTTTCTGGAGCCTTTTTTTATGTCATATTTTAGATGCTCGCAATGGTTTTTTTATCTAGTAGATATAAAATTTCAATTGATTTTCTATTTTGGTTTTTTCAAGTTACAATTGTCCTTGATTTTTGTTAAGATGCAGTTTAACAGTGCTTCATGTGCTTAATTTGTGCTTTGAACGAGTATTATGGTGCTTTATCGAGAATATTTTTTGAGAATATACTAATGTTATACTTTCGTGCTCTCGATTGAGAAAAAACCTCGATCTGTATAAAATTAGAAAGTAACATGAATCATTTTTCTTTTAAAGTAAGCAACAAATTTATATTAAACACTGTAATGGTGCTTGCTTTTACTTTAGTGTCTTCAACTTCATTTGCTCAAACTACAAATACGGTGGTAGAAATGAATCAGACAGAAGTTGCTTCAACAAAGACAGAAAATGTTGCTACATCTACTACTTCAAATTCAATGAACTTCGTTTTATGGTTTATGGGTTCAAAACAAGATCCTAATAAAAAAATAAATTCAGAAGGGACGACTGCAAAAAAACAAATTATCACTTCTGGTACCGCTCCAAATAGATTGCTCATAAAAGCATTTTTAAAAAAAGCATCAAGTTTAGAAAGTATGATTGCCTAATAATTGATTTAAGAATATACAAAAAAAACGCTACTTTTTCAGGTAGCGTTTTTTTGTATTCATTACAAAAGCAAGGAGCGTTTATAGTTTTAATTTTTACTCAAACTCTGAGGTAAAGAATAGTTTTACATTAGGGTATTTACTTTGAGTCATTTGAATAGTAAAGTCTGAATCGGCCAAGAATACTAATTGTCCGTATTTATCGTGTGCCAAGAATTTTTGTTTGATACGTCGGAATTCTTTAAACTCATCACTTTTAGAATCGTTAGGTTTTACCCAACAAGCCTTGTGAACTGGAAAATTTTCGTAAGTACACTTTGCACCATATTCATGCTCTAATCGGTATTGAATTACTTCGTATTGTAATGCACCAACTGTTCCAATTATTTTTCTGTTATTCATTTCGAGCGTAAAAAGCTGCGCCACACCTTCGTCCATCAACTGATCAACTCCTTTATCCAGCTGCTTTGCTTTCATTGGATCTGCATTATTAATATACCTAAAGTGCTCTGGCGAAAAGCTCGGAATTCCTTTAAAACTCATTACTTCTCCCTCTGTAAGTGTATCCCCAATTTTAAAGTTTCCAGTGTCATGCAAGCCTACAATATCACCAGGAAAGGATATGTCAACAATCTCTTTTTTTTCTGCAAAGAAAGCATTCGGACTTGAGAACTTTAAATTCTTCTTTTGACGTACATGATAATACGGTTTGTTTCTTTCAAAAGTACCTGATACAATTTTGATAAAAGCCAAACGGTCGCGGTGTTTAGGATCCATATTGGCATGGATTTTAAAAACAAAACCAGTCATTTTTTGTTCAGCAGGATCCACTAATCTCGTTTCGGAGTCTTTTGGTCTTGGCGATGGTGCTATTTGAACAAAACAATCCAAAAGTTCGCGAACTCCGAAATTATTTAAAGCCGAACCAAAAAACACAGGTTGCAACTTCCCATCTAAATAGTCTTGGCGATCAAATTTCGGATACACTTCGTCAATTAATTCTAGTTCTTCACGAAGTTTATCAGCTGGTTTTTGTCCAATAATTTTTTCCAGCTCTGGACTTTGTACATCAGAAAAAGCGATTGTTTCCTCAATATTCTTGCGGCTATCACCACTGAATAAATTGATGTTTTGTTCCCATAGATTATAAATACCTTGAAAATCGTAACCCATTCCTATTGGGAAACTCAATGGAGTGACAGCGAGTCCTAACTTTTGTTCTACTTCGTCCATTAAGTCAAAAGCATCTTGTCCTTCGCGGTCTAATTTATTGATGAAAACAATTATAGGAATTTTTCGCATTCTACAAACAGCGACTAATTTTTCTGTTTGTTCTTCGACACCTTTGGCAACGTCAATTACAACGATAACGCTGTCAACGGCTGTTAACGTTCTAAAAGTATCTTCGGCAAAATCCTTGTGACCAGGTGTATCAAGGATATTGATTTTTTTATCTTGGTAGTTAAAAGCTAAAACGGATGTAGAAACTGAGATACCTCTTTGTCGTTCAATTTCCATAAAGTCACTCGTAGCTCCTTTTTTTATTTTATTGTTTTTTACCGCACCTGCTTCTTGAATAGCGCCACCAAAAAGGAGGAGTTTTTCTGTAAGTGTTGTTTTTCCGGCATCGGGATGCGATATAATTCCAAAAGTTCTTCTGCGTTGTATTTCTTCTAAAAAAGCCATGTGTATATATAAATAGGTTGCAAAAGTACTATTTATAAATGCCAATTAAAAAAAATGTACGCCCTAATAGCAAGAATGTAAAAGTGGTTTCAGGATCGTTTTTCGGTTTGAGGTAGAGTTTATTAGTTATGCTGTGTAAAAAAAGGCTGCCGTATTTGGTAGCCTTTGATTTTACATATTGATAGACCATATGGAATAGCCATTTGGTGGACATTGTATTTTGACCCATTTATCAGCTTGTGTGGTAGGATACCAGCCAGAATTGCCAGTGAAATCTTTTATTTGAGCATTGGTCCAATTGGTTTGAATCCATCGTTCTTGCCAAGTGTTAGAGTTGTTTATGTACACAACCAGTCCTGGATTACCATTGTATCCGTTTCGTCTAGCTATGTATTCATCCGTATCTGTATATAGAATTGAGGTGTTTCCTGTAGCTTTATTATTGTGGATCCAAATTAAATTATTCATTTTAGTTTTGTTCAGCCATTCTTCATAATCTCTGTAAAAAATAGTTGGATATCCTTCATGCGTTAAAATGTAGGCATAGGCCAATTCTTTTTTCAAAATTTCGTCAGTGTCATGATTGGCAACAAAGGTAACCGCTTTGTACGGATTTCTTTTCCACATCATATCGTCATTCAAAACATTAAGATTGTTTCCGTCAAATGCATCATTCATTTTGTAGTAACAAGCAAAGTCGAACACAGAGCTGTTGGCGTTATTAGCCCAGTCGTTAAGTAAATTTACATTTGAATCCCAAAGTTCGCCCACGGAGAATCCGCCTACATTGGCATTCCAATCTTTAACAACCCAAGCACCAAAACCTTTTACATAATCAAATCTCCATCCGTCAAATTTCATAGTGTTTTTATAAAATTTACCAACGCCATCTGTTCTTTTCCAAAGCCAATCTTGCACGTTAGGGGCTACGTGCGCTAGATCCGGAAAACCACCAAAAATACCTTCGTCATTATTTCGGAGGGCGTTTTTGTGAAAATCAGCGCTTGTTCTTTTGAATTTACCTGAGGCTACTCCTGTGAAGTTAGTATAGGTTTGAGTTCCTGTAAACGGATTATTCTCTAATTGCCCGCCACTGTTATGATTGAGTACAATATCAGCATATACTTGCATGTTTTCGGCGTGTACTTTTGTTATCAAACTTTCAAGTTCGGTTTTAGAACCAAAACGTGTTTCAACGGTTCCATTTTGATTAAAATTTCCAAAATCGAAGTAATCAGTAGGGTCATATCCCATTGAGAAAGGTCCGTTTTGCGCTTTCGATACAGGTGGTAGCCAAATTGAGCCAATACCGGCATTTGACCACGCAGTAATTTTTGAATTTACCACATTCCACCAAGTGCCTCCTGCAGGTACATCCCAGTAAAAGGCCTGCATCATGACACCTCCGCCAGGATTCGCCACATAGCGACCATTTGGAGTATTCGTTTTTGTACCAGTGCTAAACGGTCGGCCGTCATGCGTCGTGACATTAATAATTTTAAATTGTTTGGCTGCTTCAGCGCTGCTTGTTGCTTCGTCATTAGAGCAAGAAAAAAGCAATAAAAGCGCAGTGGTTAAGGCAAAAGTTTTAAAAATTGGCTTTTTCATAGTAGGTTAAATTGGTTAGTAATTGGGTTATTTTTTGATTATTTCTCTATTAAAATAGTTTTGTTTTGGGTTATCTGCATTTATTTGTGTTAATAAATAGCGATTTGGTTCTTTTGAGCTAAGCTATGTTTATTTTAAATATCTGGAGCAAGAGCTTGATTTTTCAAAAGAGCGAAAACGTTATAGTGTTTACAACTTTTGTTAGGTTTTTTATTATGTAAGATAAAATGTATTTTTTTTGAACTGTTAAATTGTTGTGCTTGACATGAATGCAAAAAAAATATTTGGGATAAAGATTAATCGTAAAATTTACTTTTGGAGGTTTTGAACTCATTTGTTGGCTATAATTTTATGTTAATAGTAAACCTTAATCTTGTTTTGTATCAATGAATTGCTATTTTTGTTCGCTTCATAAAAGTCAATGTTTAAAATGCATAAACAAAGCAATACCAAAGTTGTTGCTGAAAGTGTATATTTGCCAACGGTTTGGGTATTTTTATCGAAGTACCTTTTAAATTACATACATATTACATCAATTAATACTATAATTCAAATGAAATTCAACGCTCGCAAAAGTGTCTTATTACTTACTTTCGTTCTTTTGTTTCTTGTAAGTCCTTTGACCTATGCACAGGAAATCATTCAAGATTCTATCGCAGCTCCTGTTAAAAAAGCGCCTTCAAAAGGCAAGCTTAAAGTAGATGGCGTAATTGCTACCGTGGGTGACTACATTATTTTAGATTCAGACATTGACAAATCCTATATTGAAATTGCTGCCAATGGTGGTTCAGTAAAAGATATTACTAGATGCCAAATGTTAGGTAAATTATTAGAGGATAAATTATATGCACATCAAGCCATTCAGGATAGTATTGTTGTTACCGATGCTGAAATAAAAGGAATGGTAGAGGAGCGATTGAGTTATCTTGTGAGCCAGATTGGTTCGATGGAAAAGGTGGTACAGTACTACAAAAAGGACTCCGAAGAGGATTTTAGAACTTATTTTGCAGACATATTAAAGGAAGGAAAATTAACTTCTGAAATGCAAAAAAAGATTGTTGATGCTGTAGAGATTACGCCCGAAGAAGTTCGTAATTATTTTAAAAATATTCCAAAGGATGACTTACCTACTTTTGGAGTAGAATTGGAAGTAGCTCAAATTGTAGTGCAACCAAAAATATCATCAGAGGATAAACAAAAAGTAATTGATAAACTCAATGAATTTAAGAAAGAAATTCAAGAGGGAGCAAGTTTTGCAGGTAAAGTAGTTTTATACTCTCAAGATAAGGCCTCATTGCCAAATGGCGGCTTTTACAAGATGAATCGAAAAACCCCTTTTGTAAAAGAATTTAAAGAAGTTGCTTTCAGTTTAGCCGAAGGTGAAATATCAGCTCCTTTTGAAACCGAATTTGGTTATCATATTATCCTCGTAGAAAAAATTAAAGGTCAAGAAGTAGAGTTGCGTCATATTTTGTTATCGCCAACTGTAACAGAAACAGCTCTAAAAGAAGCAAAAGAAAAAATTGCGCTTATAAAAAAGAGAATTGAAGACAAAGATATTACGTTTGCAGAAGCAGCGCGAACTTTGTCTGACGAAAAGCAGACTCGAGCCAATGGTGGAGCCCTGATAAATCCTCAAACTCAAGATACTCGATTTGAGTTGACCAAAATGGATCCCTCATTTTACAGTCAGGTTTCAAATTTAAAAACAAACGAAATCTCAGCGCCAATTTTAGATCAAGATGAGCGCGGTGCTAAAAAATACAAAATAATAACGGTGACCAACAGAATCGATGAGCATACCGCCGATTATGCAAAAGACTATACAAAAATTAAAGAGTTAGCGCTAAACAAAAAGCGTATTAGCGTTATTGGTAAATGGTTTGACGAAAAAATCAAAGAAACTTACATCAAAATTGTGGGCGAATACAGAGATTGTGAATTCACTAATAATTGGTTGAAAAAATAAGTGACCATTTTCTAGTTGAGAAGTTTCATATTTTTTTCGATAAATTAATAAAAAGAGTTAGTTTTATGTTTTCATAAAAACTAACTCTTTTTCATTTAAAAATATTTCATACATGTCAGACGTAGCTGCAGTTCAAAATTTAGTTCAAAAAAGAAATGATTTAAAAAAAGAAATCTCCAAAATTATTGTAGGTCAAGAAGCTGTAGTAGACCAAATTTTATTGTGTGTTTTTAGTGGTGGTCACGCTTTGCTTGTAGGTGTTCCCGGTTTGGCAAAAACTTTGTTGGTAAACACATTAGCGCAAGCCTTAGGATTAGATTTTAAACGTATTCAATTCACGCCAGATTTGATGCCGTCGGATATTTTGGGAAGCGAAATTTTAGACGAAAACCGTCAATTCAAATTCATCAAAGGACCTATTTTTTCAAACATAATCCTCGCTGACGAGATTAACAGAACACCGCCTAAAACTCAGGCTGCCTTGCTCGAAGCCATGCAAGAGCGCTCGGTAACGATTGCAGGAGCCAATTACAAACTTGCATTGCCTTATTTTGTTTTAGCAACACAAAACCCAATTGAGCAAGAAGGTACTTATCCTTTGCCTGAAGCGCAACTAGATCGTTTTATGTTTTCTATTAAATTAGAATATCCTAGTTTTCAAGAGGAAGTGCAAGTTGTAAAACAAACTACCGCCGATTTAAAAGCAGTAGTCGATCCTTTGTTTACTGCTCAAGAAATAATTGATTTCCAACAATTAATTCGCCGTATTCCGGTTGCTGATAATGTGATTGAATATGCTGTAACTTTGGTGAGTAAAACCCGTCCTGATAATAACTTAGCAACTGAATTTGTGAAAAATTATTTAGATTGGGGAGCAGGACCGCGTGCTTCGCAAAACTTAATTTTAGCAGCGAAAACTCATGCTGTTTTTAATGGTAAATTTTCTCCAGATATCGAAGATGTAAAAGCAGTAGCTATTGGTATTTTACGTCACAGAATTATTAAAAATTACAAAGCCGATGCAGAAGGCATTACTGAGGAAATGATCATTACAAAGTTGTTTTAAAGACAAGAAATTCTATTTTTAAATACCAATTTTAAGGCGAACTACAACGTTTTCTTGAAATTGGTATTTTTTGTTTTTACGAAATAATAAAAAAGTGTTTTGTTTCTTGAGGATATAGCACTTATGTGTTAATATTTTATTTTATTCTTATTTTAAAGCCCTTGATTTCAGTATTTACTAATAGTATTTTTTCAAATGCTCACTTTCATTATATTTTTTTAAATTTCATCTTAATCTACTAAATTTGCTAGATAAATAAATAGTTTCTGCTTTTGTCTCTGATTTGCTCAAAGTAAAAGTTGTAAACATAGAAAAACATTCCAATTATGAGTTTATATAACGATTATCTACAAGAAATCGAAGACAGAAAAGGGCAGGGACTTCATCCAAAGCCTATTGATGGAGCTGAATTATTAAGCGAAATCATCTCTCAAATTAAAGACACAGCGAATGCACATCGTGAAGCGTCTCTTCAATTTTTTATTTACAATGTAGTGCCAGGTACAACACCTGCGGCTGCTCAAAAAGCGGCTTTCTTAAAAGAAATCATTTTAGGTACTGAAGTAGTTGCTGAAATTATCCCAGCATTTGCTTTGGAGTTATTATCGCACATGAAAGGCGGGCCTTCAATCAAAGTATTATTAGATATTGCTTTGGGCGAAGATGCCGAAAAAGCTTTGGCTGCAGCCGAGGTTTTGAAAACACAAGTGTATTTGTACGAAGCAGATACAGATCGTTTAGAAGCAGCTTATAAAGCAGGCAACCCAATTGCGACTTCTATTTTAGAAAGTTATGCTAAAGCGGAATTTTTTACTAAACTTCCTGAAGTTGCCGAAGAAATTCAAGTAGTTACATTTATTGCTGGCGAAGGGGATATTTCAACTGATTTATTATCGCCAGGAAATCAAGCACACTCACGTTCTGATCGTGAATTACACGGAAAATGTTTCATCTCGCCAGAAGCACAACAAGGAATTGAGGCTTTAAAAGCGCAACATCCAGATAAAAGTGTGATGCTTATTGCTGAAAAAGGTACTATGGGTGTAGGTTCTTCCAGAATGTCTGGCGTGAACAACGTAGCACTTTGGGCAGGAAAACAAGCTAGTCCATACGTACCATTCATCAACATTGCTCCAATTGTAGCGGGAACAAATGGTATTTCTCCAATCTTTTTAACAACAGTTGATGTAACTGGTGGTATCGGTTTGGATTTGAAAAACTGGGTTAAAAAAACAGATGCCAACGGTGAAGTACTTCGTAATGAAAGTGGTGACCCAATTCTTGAAGAAGCCTATTCTGTAGCAACTGGAACGGTTTTGACTATCAATACCAAAACCAAAAAATTATACAAAGAGGGTGAAGAATTGATCGATATTTCGAAAGCTTTCACTCCACAAAAAATGGAATTTATCAAAGCAGGTGGTTCTTACGCCATTGTTTTTGGTAAAAAATTGCAAACTTTTGCTTCCAAAACTTTAGGAATTGCAACGGTACCAGTTTTTGCACCTTCGAAAGAAGTTTCTGTAGAAGGACAAGGTTTAACAGCAGTAGAAAAAATATTCAATAAAAACGCAGTAGGAACTACTCCTGGTAAAATATTACATGCTGGTTCAGATGTTCGTGTAACAGTAAACATCGTAGGATCTCAAGATACTACTGGTTTGATGACTGCACAAGAATTAGAGTCGATGGCAGCTACCGTAATTTCTCCAATTGTAGATGGTGCTTACCAATCAGGATGTCATACAGCTTCGGTTTGGGATAATAAATCGAAAGCGAATATTCCAAGATTGATGAAATTCATGAATGATTTCGGTTTGATTACAGCTCGTGACCCAAAAGGAGAATACCACGCAATGACCGACGTAATTCATAAAGTTTTAAATGACATTACTGTTGATGAATGGGCAATTATCATTGGTGGAGACTCACATACTAGAATGTCAAAAGGTGTTGCTTTTGGTGCCGATTCAGGAACTGTAGCATTAGCATTAGCAACAGGTGAGGCATCTATGCCAATTCCAGAATCTGTAAAAGTGACTTTCAAAGGAAACATGAAAAACTACATGGATTTCCGTGATGTGGTGCATGCTACACAATCGCAAATGTTACAACAGTTTGGTGGCGAAAATGTTTTCCAAGGTCGTATTATCGAAGTACATATTGGAACATTAACAGCAGATCAAGCTTTTACGTTTACCGATTGGACTGCCGAAATGAAAGCAAAAGCTTCTATCTGTATTTCTGAAGATGCTACTTTAATTGAATCTTTAGAAATTGCAAAAGGTAGAATTCAAATTATGATTGATAAAGGTATGGACAACCAAAAGCAAGTGCTTAAAGGGTTGATCGATATCGCAAACAAAAGAATTGCTGAAATTCAGTCGGGTGAAAAACCAGCTTTAACTCCTGATGCTAATGCTAAATATTATGCGGAAGTAGTTATTGATTTGGATATTGTTGCAGAGCCAATGATTGCTGATCCAGATGTAAACAATGCTGATGTTTCTAAACGTTATACGCACGATACAATCAGACCACTTTCGTTTTATGGCGGAACCAAACAAGTTGATCTTGGGTTTGTAGGATCGTGTATGGTTCATAAAGGCGATATGAAGATCTTGGCACAAATGCTTAAAAATGTAGAAGCACAAAACGGTAAGGTAGAGTTCAAAGCACCTCTAGTGGTAGCACCTCCTACATACAATATTGTGGATGAATTAAAAGCAGAAGGTGATTGGGAAGTGTTGCAAAAATACTCTGGTTTTGAGTTTGATGATAACGCACCAAAAGCCGCAGCGCGTACCGAGTATGAAAACATGTTATACTTAGAGCGTCCAGGTTGTAACTTGTGTATGGGTAACCAAGAAAAAGCCTCAAAAGGAGATACGGTTATGGCAACATCAACTCGTTTGTTCCAAGGTCGTGTGGTTGAAGATACCGAAGGTAAAAAAGGAGAATCTTTACTTTCTTCTACGCCAGTGGTTGTTTTATCTACTATTTTAGGAAGAACACCTACTATCGAAGAGTACAAGACAGCTGTTGACGGAATCAACTTAACGCAATTTGCACCGTCTCACAAATTATTAGTAAAATAAGGTAAATTTTTGTTAATTTCCTTTCAAAAGCCTGAGTGTTATCGCTCAGGCTTTTTTTTGCTCTGATTTTTTCGTAACTTGTAGGTTCAATAAATGAAACAATAATCACTAAATACAAATTCTATGGCATTTGATATCGAAATGATCCAAAAAGTGTATGCTTCAATGCCTGCACGAGTAGATCAAGCACGTGAATTAGTGGGGCGTCCGCTTACCTTGACAGAGAAAATTTTATACAATCATCTTTGGGATAAAATGCCCGAAAAGCCATTCAGGCGAGGAGAGGATTATGTTGACTTTGCACCAGACCGCGTAGCCTGCCAAGATGCAACTGCTCAAATGGCTTTATTGCAATTTATGCATGCTGGAAAAAAAAGTGTTGCTGTTCCAACTACAGTACATTGTGATCACTTGATTCAAGCTAAAGTAGATGCCGCAACCGATTTGGCACGAGCCAAAACGCAGAGTAACGAGGTTTTTGATTTTTTATCATCAGTTTCAAATAAATATGGAATTGGTTTCTGGAAACCGGGAGCAGGAATTATCCATCAAGTAGTGTTAGAGAATTATGCTTTTCCTGGTGGATTGATGATTGGTACCGACTCTCACACCGTAAATGCCGGTGGTTTGGGAATGGTAGCCATTGGAGTAGGTGGTGCAGATGCAGTTGATGTAATGTCAGGCATGGCGTGGGAACTAAAATTCCCTAAGCTAATTGGTGTGAAATTAACTGGTAAATTATCAGGTTGGACTGCCCCAAAAGATGTGATTCTAAAAGTAGCAGGTATTCTCACCGTAAAAGGAGGAACCGGCGCCATTGTTGAATATTTTGGCGAAGGTGCTGTAGCAATGTCCTGCACGGGGAAAGGAACGATATGTAACATGGGTGCCGAAATAGGTGCGACGACGTCTACCTTTGGTTATGATGAATCAATGGGCAAATACTTGCGGGCTACTGATCGTGCTGATGTAGCCGCTGCCGCAGATGCTATTGCGCCCTACTTAACAGGAGATCCAGAAGTTTACGCAGAACCTGAAAAATATTTTGATCAAGTAATCGAAATTAATTTAGACGAATTAGAGCCTCATCTTAACGGACCTTTTACGCCTGATTTGGCTACTCCTATTTCTAAAATGAAAGAAGAGGCTATTAAAAACAATTGGCCGCTTAAAATTGAAGTTGGTTTAATTGGTTCATGCACCAATTCGTCTTACGAAGATATTGCACGCGCTGCCTCAATTGCGAAACAAGTAACGGATAAAAATTTAAAAATTAAATCAGAATTCACCATTACTCCAGGATCTGAATTGGTGCGCTACACCATAGAGCGCGACGGTTTTATTGATACTTTTGACGCCATGGGAGCAACTGTTTTTGCCAATGCCTGCGGACCTTGCATCGGGATGTGGGATAGAGAAGGAGCCGAGAAAGAGGAACGCAATACCATCGTTCATTCATTCAACAGAAATTTCTCTAAACGTGCCGATGGAAATCCAAATACATTGGCCTTCGTTGGGTCGCCTGAGTTGGTAACGGCTTTGGCTATTGCAGGTGATTTGAGTTTTAATCCTTTAACCGATACGCTTATCAACGAAAATGGCGAAGAAGTGCGTCTTGACGCTCCATTTGGTGATGAATTGCCATCCAAAGGATTTGATGCCGAAGATCCAGGTTTTCAAGCACCAGCAGCAGATGGAAGCGGTATTGCGGTGGCGGTTTCTCCAACTTCAGAGCGTTTGCAACTTTTGGAGCCGTTTGAACCTTGGGATAAACAAAATATCATTGGAGCTAAGCTTTTAATTAAAGCTTTTGGTAAATGTACTACTGATCACATCTCTATGGCCGGACCTTGGTTGCGTTTCAGAGGGCATTTGGATAACATTTCAAACAACATGCTTATTGGTGCAATCAATGCGTACAATCAAAAAGCCAATTCAGTTAAAAATCAAATTACTGGTCAATACGATGCTGTCCCTGCAGTGGCAAGAGCATACAAAGCAGCCGGAATTCCATCTATTGTTGTGGGTGATCACAATTATGGCGAAGGAAGTTCAAGAGAGCATGCCGCAATGGAGCCTCGTTTTTTAGGTGTAAAAGCAGTTTTAGTGAAATCGTTTGCGCGTATTCACGAAACCAATCTCAAAAAACAAGGAATGTTAGCGCTTACTTTTGCCTCAGAGGCGGATTATGAAAAAATCCAAGAAGATGATACCATCAATTTTATCGACTTGGTTGATTTTTCGCCGGGCAAACCACTTACGCTAGCTTTCGTTCACAGTGACGGAACTACGGATTATATAATGGCAAATCACACCTACAACGAAGGCCAAATAGGATGGTTTGTTGCGGGATCAGCGCTCAACTTAATCGCAGCAGCTGGCAATGTTTAAAATATTTTTAGTTTAAAAAATCAACTCTCAAGGAAACTTGGGAGTTTTTTTTAGGAGCTATTTCCCGCTATCCGCTTCCCGTTTTTTACTCAAGTGCTTTTTTTCTAGGTCACAAAAGGAGCTTCTTTTAGTCGCTCTTTGTTCCCAGAAAAAAATAGCACTTGAGTTGCAAAAGAGGTCCGCTACTATCGGGGCTAGAGACTCGTATAGATTTTACGCCCGCACTCCGAAGAGTGTCTTTTCAAAAGCTGTTCAAATGTCTCTAGCTTCGCAGCCTCAATCTGCATCAAGCTATATTAAATCTTAAATAACCGCAGATTCACAGATTAAATAATGAAATAATCTGCGAATTTGCGGTGAAAAAATTTTTTAATTGGCGCGAAGTCGGAGACATTCGCGAATTATATTAACTGGCGGCATTGCATTCCGTGATTCGCTCATCTAAAAATTTCATATAAAAAGCTGTGCGAATGTCTTCGACTTCGCACCCGCAATCTACATAAGCTTTATTAATTCTAAGATAACCGCAGATTCGCAAATTAAATATTGTTTTAATCTGCGAATTTGCGGTAAAAAAATATATTAATTGGCGCGAAGTCGGAGACATTCGCGAAGCAACGTAATTCAAATTGGTATCTATAATCTGAATTATTCTTTATTGAATCTGTGACAAATAGAAGAAAGCTCCAGATTTCTCTGAAGCTTTTCTAGTAGCGGAAAACGGTAAAATAATTACGAGTTATTTCTTTACGAAATGTTTTTCAAGAAGTGTAAAAGCTTTATTTCCTTTTGGATGAATCGTATCATAAAAAATGCAAAAAGAAATAGAAAAATATATCCGCTTAATAGAATGTAAAGATAAAAGCCTCTTGAGAAAATGGATTTAAAAACAGGTAAAAGCAATGTAAATCCAGCAGTATACGTGAGGTAAATAATAGGAGTAAGGATGTAATGTATTTTTTTTCTCCAAGTATAAAACTGATGTGCTAGTTTACTGTATTCTATTAATGTGAGATCAGTATTTAAATTGGCTAGCTTTTTTACACTGATCCATTCTAAGGCTACACGGCTCACAAGCATTACAATCATAATGCACAATCCAATACTAAACTGTGTATGTCTATAAGCACCTGACCAAATGTAATAAGATATTAATATTATAGAAGTCAAGCTCAAAATTACTCTGGTCCACAAATGACCGCGTTTAATTTTTTTAGTATGTGACTCCGCTTTTTTTATAATTTCGGTGGGAGTTGGTTGTGATTCAGATGCTGTCTGCTGATCCCAGATATTTTGTAATTCTTCAAATGTTTTCATTTTGTACACATTGAGTTAAACTTTTTTTGATTCTATGAATTCTAACGCGAAGGGTTTCTTCGGTTATCCCGATTACTTCTGATATTTCCTGATATTCTAAACCGTCTAAAGTCATCAGGATAATCATTTTGTTCGTTTCTTCCAATTTTTGTATGCATTGATACATTTGTCTAAGTTGCTCATCTTTTTCGCTAGAATAGGTTTCTGCAACAATCTGAGGCAGAATATCGGTCCTGATTTCTTTCTTTGTAGATGATTTTCTCAAATAAAGAAGGCAAGTGTTTACTGCAATTCTGTAAATCCAAGTGCTGATACTTGATTCATTTCTAAAAGTGTCTAATTTCTCCCAGACTTTGATGAAGATTTCCTGAGTTGCATCAGAGGCCAATGCAGTATCGCCACAAAAATATCCTTTGCACAATCGAAATACTTTATTGTAGTGCTTGTAATAAATCTCGTCGAATAGTTCTTTTTTAGCCACCTTATTTTAATTCAAGTTTTACTTTATCCATAAACCATTCCGGTTGATCATACATAACAAAATGAGCGGAGTTTGCTGCATATTCAATTTTAACAGAAGGCAGGTTCTCATACTGGGCTTTATAGGTGTTTTGTACTGTGGTAAGATCTGGATTTGAAGCAGCTAAAATTACAACAGGAATTTTAATTTTAGAAATTTCTTTTCGTAGGTCTAGATTTAGCATGTCAATATAACCGTGAACGTAAGTTTTTCGATCTACAAGACGCATCCATTCATTGATTGTTTTTTGTTTTTCTTTGTTCATACACATAAAAGAAGTTGACTGCGAATTCATTCCGTCAAACGCTTTTTGATCCATGTTAAGCATCATTTTACTTTGCGGATTGTCATACGGAATAATTTCTCCTTTGTAGTTAGGTATCATTAAAGCGGCAGTCGCAGGCAAAGCATCAACGATAATTAATTTTTTGAACAAATTGGTTTCCTGAGAGGCTAACCACAAGCTTAAAGTACCTCCTAAACTATGACCAACTAATGTAGCATTCTTTATTTTTTTTGTTTTTACATAGGAAATGACCTGATCTTTGATGGTAGCCAACCAAGGGCTTTCTATTGGGGCGACATTCCCAAATCCCGCAAAAGTAAAAATATGACATTCGTTAGTTTTAGAAAGTTCGGCCACTGTTTCATTCCAAACTTCACCGGTGCAGCCAAAACCAGGAAAAAACATTACAGGAGTTCCTTTTCCTTTTACCTCTACTTTGAAGGCGGTTTGAGCAAAAACAGATTTTGAGATCAAAAGGAAAAATGCAATAATTAAAATAGATTTCGTTTTCATAAGATGTATTTTTTTAAAGTTTACCTTTTGATACAGTACTAGATTAATTGTTACCTCAAAAAAGCATTTTTTTTTAATTTTTTTTTCGAGGATCAAATTTTGAATTTAAAGTTCAGTAAATCAAAGTGATTGTAAGTTTTTTAAAAGCAAAAAACACCAACTTTTTCAAGTGATGTTTTCTTAATAGTTCCCGCTCTCAGAAAAGTGTCTTTACAAAGCTGTGCGAATGTCTCCGACTTCGCACCCGCAATATGAATAAGCTTTGTTAAATCTATGATAACCGCAGATTCGCAGATTAAATAATACCATAATCTGTAAATTTGCGGTAAAATCATATTTTAAATGTCACAAAGGCGGAGATATTCGCGAAGCAGACCGCAGTCTTAAAGTAGGTTTGTTTTGAATACTTCGAGCAGCTAGTTTTTTATTTAGTAGGTAAATAATTATATTTGAAAATTAAGCAGGTTGTTGTATAGAAAATGTTTAATTTTATGGATATTCATTTAATAGAGACGCGTTGCAAACGCTCTATTTCTTTAATTAAGTAAGCAGGCACTCGTTGAAAACGAGCACCAGAGGGGGACTTAATTACATATCCGAGAGATCGGGGTAACTCACAGCCCAGTTTATGCTATCCAACTCATTCAGTGAATATTTATCAACCTTGAATTTTTTATTAAATATTACAGTGTTTTCATTTTTATATACATACTCCCTATCTTCAACATTAAAATAAACAATGTACAGCATTTTATTATACGAATTTGTTTCCATTTCGTGTAGAATTGTACTTCTTACTCCAGGAGAATCATATGTGTTGGGTGCTATTTTTCCACCAACCGCTGGTCCATAATAAGTATTCTCATCTCTGAATTTGAGAATTATATGGTAATATATATTATTTGTCGAGTTGTTTTTAATTTTCAGTTTATCTTTTTTATAATGACAACTTGTGATTACAAAAGCGGATACTAAAAAAAAATATTTAAGTTTATTCATTAATTCAAGTTGCTAGTTGATATAGTTTAAAAAACAAAGCAAAGGTTAAGTAAATTTGTTTTGCGAGACAATAAACATAACCAATGCTTTGTAAATACAAAACTATATCAATTTTTTGTTTAATAGATGATATTTTGCAAAGAACTAATCACGAAGAAGATTTAAGAAGACAAGGAAGTGATATTGAAATTATCTTGACTGCCATAGTTTCTTCAACAAGTTTTTATGGCAATTATTGCCTGCTTTGCCATTATTAGTCAATCAAGTGAGCCGAGTTGCAAACGCTTTGTTTTCGGTGTTTAAGTAAGTAGGTACTCGTTGCAAACGAGCACCAGAGGTAGTGATTCTGGTTTTTTTTAAAAGCAAAAAAACACTAACTTTTTCAAGTGGTGTTTTCATAATAGTTCCCGCTCTCTCAGAAAAGTGTCATGTCAAAAGCTTTGTGAATGTCTTCGACTTCGCACCCGCAATATGAATAAGTTTTATTAAATCTTAAATAACCGCAGATTCGCAGATTAAATTATATCATAATCTGCGAATTTGCGGTGAAAAAATATTTTAATTGGCGCGAAGTCGGAGACATTCGCGAGTTAAGGTAGTACAAATTGGTCTCAACAAACTAAATCTATGGTAAACAAAAAAACTTCAGATTTCTCTGAAGCTTTCTAGTAGTCCGCCGTGGCGGAGACTCGAACCTGTGTCCGCCGCGGCGGATATGAGCTCTCCTAATTCGTGTCTACAATCTGAAAAAAGCTTCCCTGAAGCTAAGATAAACAAAAAAAGCTTCAGATTTCTCTGAAGCTTTCTAGTAGTCCGCCGCAGCGGAGACTCGAACCTATTTCCGCCGCGGCGGATATGAGCCCTCCTAATTCGAGTCTACAATCTAAATTAAGCTTCATTAAAGCTAAGATAAACAAAAAAAAGCTTCAGATTTCTCTGAAGCTTTTCTAGTAGCGGGAACAGGACTCGAACCTGTGACCTTCGGGTTATGAGCCCGACGAGCTGCCTACTGCTCTATCCCGCGATGTGCGTTTTGTAATCTCAATAAGGCTACTTAGTAGCGGGAACAGGACTCGAACCTGTGACCTTCGGGTTATGAGCCCGACGAGCTGCCTACTGCTCTATCCCGCGATATATTTTTAATCAATGTTTCAGAACCTGTGTCCGCCGTGGCGGATATGAAACCCTACGAAAGCATTACTGCTCTATCCCGCGTTGTTTCGGGTGCAAATGTACAATCAATTTCTGCATTTTACAACATAAATTTAAAAAAATGTTTTATTTCGTCTATTCACTTGATATGACTACCTTTGTGGCATAAATTTTAGTAGAAATGTCACATAAAGCAGGTTTTGTAAACATCATAGGGAATCCAAATGTTGGTAAATCAACATTAATGAATGCCTTTGTTGGAGAGCGATTATCAATTATTACTTCAAAAGCACAAACAACTCGTCATAGAATTCTAGGTATTGTAAACGGAGAGGATTTTCAAATGATCTTATCGGATACGCCAGGAATTATTAAGCCTGCCTACGAAATGCAGGAATCGATGATGAACTTCGTAAAATCAGCTTTTGAAGATGCTGATGTCTTGATTTATATGGTCGAAATAGGGGAGCAGGAACTTAAGGATGAAGCGTTTTTTAATAAAATCATCCACTCGAAAATTCCAGTTTTGCTATTGCTGAACAAAATTGACAATTCGAACCAAGAACAATTAGAGCAACAAGTGGCTTTTTGGACAGAAAAAGTTCCGAATGCTGAAATATATCCAATATCAGCTTTGCAAAATTTTAATGTTCCTGAAGTTTTTCAAAGAATCATTACACTTTTGCCAGAGTCGCCAGCGTATTACCCAAAGGATCAGTTGACGGATAAGCCAGAGCGTTTTTTTGTGAATGAAACCATTCGTGAAAAAATCTTGTTGAATTACAGCAAAGAGATTCCGTATGCAGTTGAAATTGTTACCGAAGAATTTTTTGAAGACGATAATATCATTCGCATTCGTTCATTGATTATGGTGGAACGCGAAACTCAAAAAGGAATTGTGATTGGTCATAAAGGTGCCGCTTTAAAAAAGGTAGGTACCGAGGCGCGTGAAGATTTAGAGAAATTTTTTGGAAAACAAATTCACATTGAGCTTTACGTAAAAGTGAACAAAAACTGGAGAAGCAACGCGAATATGTTGAAGCGTTTTGGTTATAATCAGTAGTGAGAAGTGAGAAGTGAGAAGTGAGAGGTGAGAAGTGAGAGGTGAGAAGTGAAAAGTGAAAAGTGAGAGGTGAAAGGTGAGAAGTGAGAAGTGAAAAGTGAGAATTGAAAAGTTAGGAGTGAGAGGTGAGAAGTGAGAGGTGAGGAGTGAATTGATTGTAGTTTTTTAGTTTTCATTTTAATGAAATATTTAAAATCAGTACTAGAGTTAGTCTCTTGTACTGATTTTTTTTTAGCCCAGAGCGAAAAGGAAACCCCGCAGCGAAAAAAGGATGCTGTTGCTGCGCGTGTAGAGCGACCAAAGGAAGCTCCTGCACGGGCTTTGCAACAGCTCCTTGAGGCGCGAGGAGTTGTATTGTAGCGCTGGAATAGCTCCTGAAAATTTTAAAAGCGATAAATATATTTTGATAAATGATGTATTTTTATTGTTTTGCAATAAATATTGATATATTTGTGTTTTAATTTTAAATACTTTGTATCATGTCTAGAAAAACCAATTTTGTTTTTAAAGTACTGCAAGTGGTATCTTGGATTATTTTTGTGGGGCTTTGCATTCAGGCGGGTGGCTTTATTTTCAACACTGTTTTTACGTTGCTGCTCAATCCTGCTGGGGCAAGTAAGTTTTGGACAGAAGTTGATTTGGAAGCTTTGTATTACTTCAACCAGTCGCATTATGTGACTTTGACTGTTTTAATGTGTATTGTTGCGGTGTTGAAAGCGGTATTGTTTTATACTATCGTACTTGTTTTTCACAATAAAAAAATTGATTTGGCACAACCGTTTAATGATTCTTTGAAAAAATTTATTGATTTGGTGGCTACTATTTCTTTTGGAATTGGGCTGTTTTCATTGTGGGGAGCAGGCTTTACAAAGAATTTGATTGAGGACGGACTACAAATGCCTAACATTGCCGATTTAAGTCTTGGTGGTGGTGATGTGTGGTGGTTTACGAGTGTCA
>CAZMHK010000026.1:0-28414 GCA_964566045.1 uncultured Flavobacterium sp. | reverse complement strand
ATAATTGTAATTAAAAAACAACCGTTATGAGCAAATGTGAGCAATGTATTGTACGAGAATTCAGTTCTTTAAAAGCACTTACAAAAGACTAATTACTAAAACTTTCATACTGCAAAACATCCTACACTTTAAAAAAAGGCGCTGTTATATTTGAAGAAGGCGAAAATGTAAATGGTATTTATTGTATTAAGGATGGTGTTTGTAAACTCACAAAACTAAGTGCAAATGGTAAGGATCATATTGTCAAATTAGTTACAAAAGGAGAATTATTGGGTCAACGCTCTATGATTAGCGATGAGCCTGTAAACCTTAGCGCCGTAGCTTTAAATGACATGCAGGTTTGCTTTATTCCTAAAGCAGAAGTGATGGGTTATTTTGACAAAAATAATAATTTCTCAATGAATGTCATGAAAACCATGTGCGGAGACTTGAAAGAAGCTGATGTACAAACGGTAAATTTGGCACAAAAAACAGTAAAAGAACGATTAGCCGCCACCTTACTTTATTTGTATCAATCTTTTGGTGAAAACGACGACAAATCCTTGAAAATTCAACTTTCAAGAGAAGAATTGGCAAGTATGATTGGTACGGCCACCGAAAGTTGTATTCGTTTATTATCTGATTTTAACAAACAAGAATTAATTGCCCTTGATGGAAAAAAAATAATTTTAAAGGATATTTCTTCACTCAAAAAAATAGCTAACTAATTTTTGAATCGTTACCGAAAACTAGAATTGAATTGCATTTGCGAAAGCAATTGCGATTATTTTCGCAGCAAATCCAATTGCCCCAATAAGCATCATTTTTTTTGTAAGACGTCAATAATTGATTGCTTGGGTTATAGAAATTAGCTTTACTTAATCCTTCTTAGTCAAGCAAAACACTATTGTTCTTTTTTATTCATCACTAAATAATACACCGGAATCCCTAAAGCTACAATACATAAGCCCAGACCAGTATTGAAAGTATCGTAAATCAATAAAGTGATACAAATTGCAACCGTTACTACAATATAAAGTGCAGGAACTATAGGATAGCCAAATGCTTTGTAAGGTCTATCGGCATTAGGTTCTTTTTTGCGTAGAATAAAAACTCCCAAAATAGTAAGAATATAAAACAACAAGGACGCAAAAGTGGCATAGGTCAACAAATCGCCAAACTTACCCGAGATACACAGCACGCATGCCCAAATACATTGTACCCACAAGGCTTTTGCAGGAACTTGATTTTTATTTAACTCCGTAGCTTGTTTAAAAAACAAACCATCTTTGGCCATAGCAAAAAACAAACGACCACCCGAAAGAATCAAGCCACTATTACAACCAAAAGTAGATACCATAATCAAAGCTGCCATTACAAAAACACTCACATCACCCATGATCATACTTGCAGCTGCCGCTCCCACTCTATCGTTGCTGGCAAACATGATTCCGTTAGCCGCAATATCAGTAGCTGCAGATGTTCCTTGCAAAGGTAATAATGCCAAATAAGCCACATTAGCTAAAACGTAAACCACGGTAACGATTAAAGTTCCCAAAAACAAACTACGTGGAATATTCTTTTTAGGGTCTTTGATTTCACCGGCAATAAAAGTCACATTATTCCAAGCATCACTAGAAAATAAAGAGTTTATTATTGTTGCTCCTGCAGCTCCCAAAAGCGCCATCCCAGCAAGTTTTGTTACAGTGACCGAACCGTCAGGCTGTACCACAGTTTTACTTGCATCCCACATGTTTTGGAAATTATCCGCCAAAACGTTGGTTTGCAAACCGACGTATAACCCTAAAATAATCAATGCAAAAAGCGCAATCAATTTAGCCGATGTAAAAATGAGTTGCACGGTTTTTCCGCTTTCAACTCCTTTGGTGTTGATGTATGTTAGTAAAACAATACTAAAAATGGCCAATAATTTTTGGTACGAAAAAATAAAAGTTTCGCCAACTGTAAATAAAGTTTGATCAAAAACTGGAAAAAAAATAGCAGCATAGTTTGCAAAAGTTACTGCTATCGCTGCAATAACTCCAGTTTGAATTACCGTAAAAACGGTCCATCCGTAAAGAAAAGAAACCAATCTACCGTAAGCGCGCTGTATGTACACAAATTGCCCACCGGCTTTTGGCATCATACCTGCCAGTTCCCCGTAGCTCAATGCGGCAGCCACAGTAATGATTCCGGTTATGATCCAAATGACTAACAACCAAGCGGCTGAACCAATATCTCTGGCCATTGCTGATGTTACAATAAAAATTCCAGAACCAATCATGGAACCTGCAACTAAACTCGTGGCATCAATTAATCCTAATGATCTTTTTAACTCGGTTTTATCTTCTGACATTGGTAATTTTTTTATAAATCTAAAACTAAACTTTAATCCTAAATACTGATTACTGAATTCTGTTCACTGAAAACTACAACTTTTTCGCTTCTTCCCAAAAAACATCCATTTCAGCAAGGGTCATGTCCATGAGAGGTTTTCCCATTTCACCAGCTTTACTCTCCAAGTACTGAAAACGTTTGATGAATTTTTTATTGGTTCTTTCTAATGCATCCTCGGGATTTACTTTCAAGAAACGCGCGTAATTGATCATCGAAAACAAGACATCGCCAAACTCAGCTTCTATTTTATCTTGATCGCCAACGGCAACCTCAACTTGTAATTCTTGTAATTCCTCTTGTACTTTGTCCCAAACTTGTTGTGGCTCTTCCCAATCAAATCCAACGCCTTTTACTTTATCTTGAATTCGGCTTGCTTTCACTAAGGCTGGTAAACTTTTTGGAACTCCTTCTAAAACTGATTTCTTGCCCTCTTTAAGTTTCAGTTTTTCCCAATTTTGTTTAACTTCTTCTTCATCTGCAACAACCACATCCCCGTAAATATGTGGATGACGGTGAATCAATTTCTCTGAAATTTCATTACACACATCAGCAATGTCAAAATCATTAGTCTCACTTCCTATTTTGGCGTAAAAAACTAAATGCAACAACAAGTCACCCAACTCCCTTTTTACTTCGATCAAATCATTATCTAAAATGGCGTCGCCCAACTCATAAGTTTCCTCGATGGTTAGGTGACGTAAGCTTTGCATGGTTTGTTTTTTATCCCAAGGACATTTTTCACGCAAATCGTCCATGATGTCCAATAATCGTTCGAAAGCTTTAAGTTGGTTTGCTCTAGAGTTCATCTGTATTGTTTTTTAGTAAAAATAAAAAAATCCTGTTCAGAAAAAACTGAAACAGGATTAATTTGTTATTTAGTTATGCGCTATTCTTTTTTAGCTTTTGCTTTTTTAGCAGGCGCTTTTTCTTCGGTTCCTTCTTCCGTTGCTTCTACATCTGGAGTTACCTCTGCGGCAGCAGGACTTACCAATAGATCTTTTGCTTGCAAAATACCGTACCAGTTTAAAATTTTCTTAATATCTGATGGGTACACGCGCTCTTCATCGTAATTTGGCAAGATTTCTTTAAAGTATGTAGCTAATTTAGCGTTGTCTTCTTTGTGTGATAATGCTGGACCATTATTTTCTTTATCAGCAATAGTTTGCATGATTTCGGCCAACGGTTTTTCCCCTTCGTAAGTATAAATTGAAATTTCAGAAAGCAAACTTACATTGCTTTTTAAATTTACTGTAATTTTTTTTCCATCAGCCAATGATTCAGCTACGAATCCAGTTCTGGTTTGCACTCTCAAAATGTATAAACCTGGTTTCCCAGAAATAGCTAATATTTTTTCTAAATTCATGTTGGTGTAATTAGTATTAAGAATTTGATTAATTTATTGCTGCATGTGGACCAAAAATCATTCCACTTGTCGCATATGGAATTTATCTTCCTTTTTTACCAAAAAATTTCATTCGGTATTCTTGGAAAGTCTTTCCTTCAAGTATGTTTTTTAATTTCTTTTGAATCAATCTTTTTTTCAACGAAGATATTTTATCGGTAAATAAAATTCCTTCAATATGATCATATTCGTGTTGAATTACGCGAGCGATGAGTCCGTCAAAAACTTCTGTTTTTACCACAAAATCTTCTTCACAATATTCTAAAGTAATAGTAGGATTACGATATACGTCTTCACGAACGTCAGGAATACTCAAACAACCTTCGTTAAAAACCCACTCTTCGCCTTCTTCTTTAATCATTTTAGCGTTGATGAACGTTCTTTTAAAACCATTCAATTTTTGTTGTTCAGTAGCCGCTAAATCGTCGTCATCACTAAAAGGAGTAGTATCGATGACGAATAATCGCAAGGCCAAACCTACCTGAGGAGCTGCCAAGCCCACACCATGCGCATTATACATGGTCTCGTACATGTTCGCGATAGTTTCTTTTAAATTAGGATGTTCAGGTTTAATTACCTCGCCTACTTTTCTTAAAACGGGATCACCGTATCCTATAATTGGTAAAATCATGGTGTTGAATTATTAATGAAAAACCGAAGCGAAGGCAGCATTGCCTTTTGAATCGGAGTGCAAAAATAGTAAAAAATTAGACATTGAATAATACGTCCTGCATTATTCGTTACAATTGGATCAATTAAATAAAAGGAACCGGCATTTTTTTGTATCCCAACTCGAAAACGTATCTTTGTAACAAGACCATCTTATGCTACAATCCATTTCAAAAGTAACCAATACCACCTATTTTACCAGCGCCGTAAAAGTAACCTTGGCTGCGGTATTTCCGGTACTTATTTTGTCCTATTTTGATCATTTTCAGTGGGGATTTACGATGGCTTTAGGAGCAATTTTTGTTTATCCAACTGATATTCCATCTAGTACGGCACACAAGATAAAAGGAATGCTTTTTACAGCATTATTAGTAAGTGCTTTGACGGCAATAGTGCATTTATTGATGCCTTATCCCTTTGTGTTTTACCCTTTGATGATCGCATTGCTATTTTTCATTTCAATGCTTTCAGTATATGGACAGCGAGCCAGTATGGTATCATTTACAGCACTTATCGCTATTTCTTTGGCTTTCGCCAATCTAAGTACAGGGATTGAAATAGTAATTCACGCTGCATTCGTCTTAGTTGGAGGATTACTTTATTTAATGCTTTCGCTACTATTTCACTATATCAAACCCAATCGATACGTAGCGTTAGAAATAGCAGCTTGTATTAAACTTACTGCCAAATACTTGAAATTAAGAGGTGATTTATGGAGTATTAATGCAGACCGAAAATCAATTATCGAGCAGCAATTGCAACTGCAAATGGAACTCAACGTAACGCAACAAAATTTAAGAGAAGTTTTAATTGGAAGTCAAACCGCCTCTGGCTCCTCTGAACAAAACAGAAAAATGTTGCTAGTGTTCATTTCTTTGGTCGAAATTCAAGAGTTGGCTCTTTCTACAGCATTTGACCATGATACCTTGCATAAAAAATTTGACGATCATCCGTACGTATTGCGAACGTACCAAAATTTAGCTTACAACTTGGCTTCGAGTCTCAAAAAAGTATCCAAAAACATTAAAAAAAGTAGCACTAAGGACAACTCCACTACTTTATTAAATGATTTAAATGCGTTACAAACGGCTATTACCAAATATCAAAATGAGTTAGGAAGTATAGCTTCCGCCGAAGGTGTTTTAATGTTAACAACGATGTTGCATTATGCAGAAAAACAAGTCGAAAAAATCAAAACGGTAACTCGCGCTTTTTCTACCTCCTTTAACAGCACCGATTGGAAAGGAATTGATAAAGATTTAGAAAAATTTTTAACTCCTGAATATTATCCTTGGCGCACATTAGCTCAAAACTTTAGTTTTTCTTCCACTATCTTCCGGCATTCTCTACGACTCACCATAACACTTGCTATTGGATTCGCGCTAGGGCAAAGCTATGATTTTCAAAACGCTTATTGGATTTTACTAACCATTATCGTTATTATGCGACCAGGATACGGACTCACAAAGGAGCGTTCTTTTCAACGTACAGTGGGGACTATTATCGGTGGATTGATTGCTTTCGGACTTTTATTCGTGATAAATAACACCTCAATATTAGCAGTACTATCAATTATTTGTATGCTGCTCGGCTTTACTTTTACTCAAGTGAATTACAAAGTCAGCGCTACTTTTGTCACGATGTACGTTGTTTTTATCTACGGAATTTTAACCCCAAACAGTAATGACTTAGTACAGTTTCGAATATTAGATACCGCTATTGGTGCCGGTTTGGCATTTTTAGCGAACTACATTTTGTGGCCTTCGTGGGAGTTTTTACACGTACCAAAACATCTTGAAAAAGCAATCAAAGCCAATCAAGATTATTTAAAAGAAATAGCTTCTTTTTATCAAAACAAAGGCACCATAAGCACTTCCTACCGATTGGCTCGAAAAAATGCCTTTGTAGAAACAGGAAATCTAATGGCCTCCTTTCAAAGAATGGTACAAGAGCCAAAGTCCAAACAAGTACATTTGGCACAAACCTATAAATTGGCAGTCCTCAACCATTCCTTACTTTCTTCACTTGCTTCAGTTGGCACTTATATACAATCACACAAAACAACGAAAGCGTCAGAAGCATTTCAAATTGTAGTGCAAGCCGCCATTCAAAATTTAGAACAAGCTATTTTGATTTTACAAGCAAACGCAACCAACGAAATCGTAGAAACCGATACCGAAGCAGTTAAAATTAGATTTTCCGAACTTCAGCAATTAAAAGAAAAAGAAATTAAAGCCAACAGCGGTTTGAATGAAGAGGATTATAAGGTTAAAATGCAAGAAGCTCAACTAATTATTGAGCAACTACTTTGGCTCACCAGTTTATCAAGAAACATTGTAAAAGTGACACAAAGTATGCAATAAAAAAAAGGTACTAGTTAGAAATTTTTCTACTTAGTACCTTTTAAATCATAATGACGAAGTTTTAGTTCGTCAATTTCAGAACTTTAGATGTTTCTTCACGAACTTGAGCCAATAAAGATGGATTTTCATTCAACTTTTGACCGTACGACGGAATCATTTTCTTTAATTTATCTTGCCACTCGGCTGTTTTCATTTCTTCTTTGTAGCAACGACTTAACAAATCAATCATGATTGAAACTGCTGTCGATGCGCCAGGTGATGCCCCTAATAAAACAGAAAGTGTTCCATCAGCAGTTGCAATTACCTCGGTACCAAATTCTAATACACCGCCTTCCTTTTCATCCTTTTTAATAACTTGAACACGTTGACCAGCACGTTCTAAAACCCAATCCTTAGATCTTGCTCCTGGCACATATTCACGCAAAGCATTGATTCTGTCTTTAGGAGATTGGCGTACTTGTTCAATCAAATATTTAGTCAACGGGATATTTTTGATACCCGCAGCGATCATCGGAATGATATTATCTGGTTTTATTGAAAGAGGCAAATCAGAATACGAACCATTTTTTAAGAAACGAGTTGAAAAACCTGCAAAAGGACCAAAAAGCAATTGTTTTTCGCCATTAATCATTCGGGAATCAATATGAGGAACCGACATTGGTGGGGCACCTACACTTGCTTTTCCGTAAACTTTCGCTTCGTGTTTGGCAATAACATCAGGGTTAGTACATTTTAGCCATTGTCCGCTCACAGGGAAACCTCCGTAACCTTTTCCTTCCGGCACATTAGCTTTCTCAAGTAGAGGCAACGAACCTCCTCCAGCACCAATGAAGACGAATTTTGTGTACGCTTTTCTTTTTTGACCAGTGGCTAAATCGGTAATTTTAATTCGCCACGATTTATCCTCACGTTGTCTTAATTTTTGCACCTCATGATTAAAATGCATTGTTACGCCATCCATTTTGGTGAGATACTTAAAAATACTTCTTGTTAATTCACCAAAATTTACATCAGTACCCAAAGCCATAGATGTAGCTGCTACTTTTTCACCTTCTTTTCTACCCTCCATTACAAGTGGCATCCAGTTTTTCAGTTCGGCAACATCCTCGCTATAAACCATCTCCTTGAATAACGGATTGGCTTGCAAAGCAGCAAATCTCGTTTTTAAGTACTGTACATTTTTTTCACCCCAAACAAAACTCAAGTGCGGAATGCTCTTGATGAAGTTTTCAGGAGATGGCACCATATTTTGTTGCACCAAATAGGCCCAGAATTGTCTCGAAACCTCAAATGATTCGGCAATACTAATGGCTTTGTTTGGATTAATGCTTCCATCTTCTGCTTCAGGAGTATAATTTAACTCACAAAAAGCAGAATGCCCAGTTCCAGCATTATTCCATGCATCAGAACTTTCGGCGGCTGCCATATCAAGTCGTTCGTAAATTTCTATTTTGATATCTGGTTGTAATTCTTTCAGAATTAAACCTAGAGTAGCGCTCATTATTCCAGCTCCAATAAGCACTACATCACTATTTGTACGTATGGTTGTATCAGACATAACTCGGTTTTAGACTGCAAAGATAAATCATATAATTGCAAAAAAAAGCATAAAAGAAGCCCTAAAATCTACATTTTTCAAAACATTTTGGCTCAAAAACGTTATTTTTTCTTGATAACGCTATTTTTTGCGGGCTAAATAATCTTGCAGCATAATTGTTGCTGAAATTTCATCAATCAGACCTTTATCTTGACGCTTCTTTTTGCTCATGCCACTGTCAATCATGGTTTGAAATGCCATTTTTGAAGTAAAGCGTTCGTCCATGCGAATCACAGGCATATCCGGAAAGTGATTGCTAAAATGAGTCACAAAACCTTTGATAATAGAAGCGCTTTCAGAAGGCTGTCCGTTCATTTGTTTGGGTTCTCCGATCAAAACAGCCTCTACTTTTTCTTTACTAAAATATTCTTTCAAAAAAGGAATAGCAGTGGCTGAGGGAATAGTTGTTAATCCTGATGCTATAATTTGCATTTCATCAGTAACTGCAATTCCGGTACGTTTTTGACCGTAATCAATAGATAAAATTCTTGGCATTGTTTTTTTTTGACAAAGATAACTATTTGAATCATCTATTAAACATCATAGACTTACGCTACTCTTGACATCTAAAAATCATTTCTGTCAAACAGAAACTACGGGTCAATTATAAAGTTAGAAATGTAACATTTTGATACAATTTTGCTATTTTGCTTGTGTCTAAAAATGGTATATTTGCCAAAAATTTATAACATGAATCCATTACAAACAATTATAGAACAAGCTTGGGAAAACCGAGCCTTATTACAAGAAACGACAACTACTGACGCCATTAGAGCGGTTATTGAACTAGTTGACAACGGAAAACTTCGTGTTGCTGAACCAGTTGGTCCCGATGGTTCGGGAGGATGGCAAGTAAACGAATGGGTAAAGAAAGCAGTAGTTATGTACTTCCCTATTCAAAAAATGGAAACATGGGAATCTGGTATTTTTGAGTATCATGACAAAATGTTACTAAAAACTGGTTATGCTGAAAAAGGAATTCGTGTAGTGCCAAATGCAGTTGCACGTTACGGAGCTTACATATCAAGTGGTGTAATCTTGATGCCAAGTTATGTAAATATTGGTGCTTATGTTGACGAAGGTACAATGGTAGATACGTGGGCAACTGTAGGTAGCTGTGCACAAATTGGTAAACACGTTCACTTGAGCGGTGGTGTTGGTATTGGCGGTGTTTTAGAACCATTACAAGCTGCGCCAGTAATCATTGAGGACGGTGCTTTTATTGGATCTCGTTGTATTGTTGTTGAAGGTGTACACGTAGGAAAAGAAGCGGTTTTGGGAGCAAACGTTTGCTTAACTGCTTCTACAAAAATTATAGACGTGACGGGTGAAACTCCAGTTGAAATGAAAGGATATGTGCCGGCTCGTTCAGTAGTTATCCCAGGAAGCTATACTAAATCATTCCCTGCAGGAGATTTTCAAGTTCCTTGTGCATTAATCATCGGACAAAGAAAAGCTTCGACTGATTTAAAAACATCTTTAAATGATGCTTTACGTGAATATAACGTAGCAGTATAATTTTTGAAAAGAATACTTAAATTCCAAATTCCAATTGACTTCAAGAGGAATTTGGGATTTTTTATTTTTGCCCGTTTCTTTGAATTTTTAATAGCTTAGCGTATTTCATATACGAAAAGAAACCTTGAATCAGTGCAATTGACAAGCCATCAAGTCCATTAAAAATTCCTTTCTTAAAAAAATAACAACGAATAAAAGCTACTAAACCATTTAAAACAGGCTTGAAAGCATTTATTTTTTTTCCTTGATCAAAAAGTTGCTGCGCGTGCCAGCCAGAATATTGATTTTTCTTCGCTATTATCTGATCCAAAGAATCCCAACCGTAATGCAAAATATGTACGGCTACTTTTTTCTCATTTTGAGTAATAATTTTTTGATGTACTTTAGAATCTGATGGATGCGCTGTTTGTTTGTTAAAAAAACGAACTTTATGATCTGGATACCAACCTGAAAAATCAATTAATTTATCGGCAAGAAAGTTTTTTACTCTAAAACTAAAAGCATCGTAATTTCCTTCAAGGTATTTTTTATTCTTGACAAAAGCCTCTGCATCTTGATCAAGAAACTCATCAGCATCAAGATTTAAAATCCAATCATTTTTGCAAAAAGGCAAACCATGAGTACGCTGAGGACCATCTCCTAAAAAGCTTTGCTGAATCACGATTGCTCCTTTTTCCTTGGCAATTTCTACTGTTCGATCTTTGCTAAAAGAGTCTACAACAATTACTTCATCACAAACCTTTAACAAAGCATCAATGCATTTACCAATATTTTTTTCTTCGTTAAAAGTAATAACCAAACCACTAATTTCCATCTCAAATTTGAATTTAACAGATCGCAAAAATAGGACATTTTACATTACTTTGGCTTGAATAACTTTGAGCAGTTGCACACAATACAAAATAGTTTGTAATTTAGCCCATTAAAAGAACAGTATTCAAATGAAAATATTAGTCATACAGCAAAAAAGAATTGGAGACGTATTAACCAGCACGATAATATGCAACAATTTAAAAACCAAATTTCCTGATGCTGTAATCGACTATATGTGCTACCCTAACTCTGTTGATGTGCTTAAGGGAAACCCAAACATTGACAATATTATACCCTTATCAAACGCAGTTAGAAAATCAATACCTTCACTTTTTAAATTTATTTTTAAAATTCGAAGTCATAAATACGATGCGGTAGTTGATGTGTACTCTAAGTTAGAGACTAATTTAATCACCTTATTTTCAGGCGCAAAATACAAAGTTTCTTACTACAAATGGTATACAAAAGCATTTTACAACTACACTTACGAGCGATTAGATGCTGTAGAATCAGAGCATGGTTTAGCAATTGAAAATAGGTTAATGCTTTTAAAACCCTTTATTTCAGAAAAAATAACCAACGTAAAACCTAAAATATTTTTAACGAATTCTGAAATCGAAACTGCTAAAAACCTTTTAAAAAAACACCATTTCGATCCTGAAAAACCATTAATTATGTTCGGAATTTTAGGAAGTGAAACTTATAAAACATATCCGTTGGAAGGAATGGCAAAAATTATAGATTTTACCGTTGCAAAAACCAAAGGCGCAATCATTTTTAATTATGTTCCGTTTCAAAAAGATTTAGCATTAGAAGTATATAATTACTGCAGTGAAGAAACAAAAAAACATATTATTTTAGACTTATATGCTACTGAATTGCGTGATTTTTTGGCGATTCTCTCTCAATGTGAGATGTTGATTGGCAACGAAGGTGGCGCAGTAAATATGGCAAAAGCACTTGATGTACCAACCTTCTCCATTTTCACCCCTTCTGTTAGAAAAGAGACTTGGCAACTATTTGAGAATGAAGCTAAAAACGCTTCTATTCATTTAAAAGACTTAAAACCAGAGATATACCAACAGTTTACAGAGCAGCAAATTAAAGATCGTACTTTAGAGTTTTATGCTGAATACCCTTTGGAGCTTATGTTAGAAAAATTGGGGACTTATTTTGCGGAATATAAAAATTGAAAAAATAGTACAAATGAGTGCTAGTCAAAAGCCCAATTTAAGTGTTCTAATCATTACTTTGAATGAAGAACGACACATCAAATCATTGCTTGAGAATATTGATTTTGCAGATGAGATTATTGTAGTCGATTCATTCAGTACCGATAAAACAGTTGAGATTATTAACCAATTTAATGATGTCAAACTAATTCAAAATCAATTCATCAATTATACTTCTCAAAGAAATTTTGCAATAGATCAAGCAAAAAATAATTGGATATTATTTATTGATGCAGATGAAATTGTAACTCCTGAACTTAAAGCTGAAATTCTAGCAACCATTCAGAATAAAGATGCAGCAAATGCGTATTTGATTCACAGAACTTTTATGTTCAAAAACAAAAAATTACAATTTAGTGGATGGCAAACGGATAAAATTTTCAGACTCTTTAAAAAATCAGACTGTAGATACAACGAGGATAGAATTGTACATGAGAAACTAATTGTCAATGGCAAAATCGCTACATTAAAACATAAAATCATTCACTTTTCATACACTTCATTCGAGGATTATAAATTGAAAATGTATAATTATGGTGTTTTAAAAGCTCAAGAAAAAATAAAAAAGGGACAAAAACCATCCTACCTAAAAATGGTTTTTCATCCTTTGTATACTTTTTTATACCAATTTTTGATAAGACTTGGCTTTTTAGATGGCTTAAAGGGAATAACGATATGTTACCTTAATGCTTACAGTGTATTTATTCGCTACAAAGAGCTGCAAAGAATTAGCGCTTCCAAAACTTAAGTTTCTTTTTTAAACGTTTTTTTCGGTAAAATTTTTCTTGAAAATCGGCAGTATATTTCCATAAGGTCTCAAAAGTTTTTTCTTCAGATTCCGCATACAATTTTGAATATTCGTTGCTCATCACTGCCACCATTTCTTTAACGGGAGTCAAACGACAAAGGTTTTTCATTCGCATCTCAAAAGACATAGCATCGTGAAATTCCATACGGTTTAAATCAACCAAAAAGAATTCATAATTCCCGTCTTCCTTCTTTTTAATCAAGGTATTTCCTGGTGAATGATCCAAAAATTCAATTCCTTTTTCATGAAGTTCAAAACTAAACCGAGTAAATTGTCTTAAGATATTATCGTGATCCGGATAATCTGGAATTTCTACTAACTCTCTGTACGTTAAATCCGCATCTAAATGTTCGCTAACATAATAGCTATCTTGTAATCCAATAAAATTAAAATTCTCTAAAAAAGCCATAGGTTGTGGGGTCCCGATACCTTTTTCGAGTAAAATTGTAGCATATTCATAAGAACGTCTTGCCTTTGACTTTCTAAAATAACGATAGGCAACTTTATTGATTATATTCGGAATCTTGAATGATTTGATATTGACAGTAACACCTTCGATATCAAATAATTTAATAACATTTCGCTGACCATTACCAAAGAGTTGCCCTGATATGCTAAAATTTTTGATAAGAGATAAAATATCTCGGGAGTTTTTTACTGCGTGCGAAAATTTAAATTTTGTGATCATGGAGTAGAATTTCTTTGCAAATAATTTATTTGACGCCTCTTGAAGGTCAGTCACTCTAAAATTGCACTTGCTATTAGTCAAAAAAATCTCTTGTGCTGTATCATTTCAGCAAATTGAAAGAGGCAAAAATAACCTTATAATTTAGGAATAACCAATCACAACTTACCTTTTCTTTTTTTTTACCCAATATTTTAACCATTGACCAAAATTTTTGAAAAGAATATACCAAGTTGAAACGCTCAATCTCTTTTCTTTGTCAATAATCTCCTTGATTTGAGGAATACTTTTGGTTGAAAAATAACCTAAACTTTTCCATCTTCTAGGCTGTAAATAATAAAAATCTTTGTAATTCTTGTAATTATTTTCGTCTACAATTAACCATTTGTCTAAAAATCCTTCAGCCACATCTACATTATGCCCCCAATTTTCTAATTTAAAGCGTAGCTCTTCCTCTGTTCTTGACAGCGACTCATGCAAAACAATATTCTTAGTATATATTTGACGATTTTTAATTCTTCGGCCCGTTTTATAATCCGGAAAATTGGTCGCAAAAATTGCTTTTAAAGGTTTATCAACATACAAAATACCGTTGGTGGTATACTTGTAAAGCATCACCCAGTACGCACATATTTGGATGGGATTTTTTTCTGGATTAATCAAACAGGAATCGTATTTTCTGAGGTCAGCAACAAATTTTTTAAAATCAACGAAGTATTCATCGCAATCAACCTGAACAATCCAATTTCCGATACCCATTTTCTCAGCAAGCATTTTCCTTTCTCTGATTTCACATTCCATTGTAGTCAACTCAGGAACATAAAAATCAGCTTCAAAAATGACTACTTTTTTATCTATATCAAAAGCCTTAATCCACTCAAAAAAGGAATTATCAATACTAAAACTACCACCGTTCCAGGTATTTCTATTTTTATCAATAGCTAAAAAAACCTCATCAGAATCAGAGTATACTGTTGGAAGTGAAGTTTTAAGTAATTCATAATCGTACGAAACTAAGTAGCCTGTTTGTATTTTTCCTGCCATAATAACCATTTTAAATGTTGTGCAATTTAAGATTTTATTAACTAATTTTGTTCTATGGAAAAACAATATGATTATTTAATAGTAGGCTCAGGTCTCTTTGGCAGCGTATTTGCTCATGAAGCTACAAAAACTGGAAAAAAATGTCTGGTTATCGATAAAAGAAATCATAGTGGTGGAAACATTCATTGTGAAAATATTGAAGGAATAAATGTTCATAAATACGGCCCGCATATTTTTCACACAAACGACAAAAGGATTTGGGATTATGTAAAACAATTTACTGATTTCAATCATTTTGTATACTCACCTTTATCCCTTTCGAGAGGTAAACTATACAACTTACCATTCAATATGAATACTTTTTATCAATTATGGGGTACAAAAACTCCCGCTGAAGCACAAGCAAAAATTGATGAACAAGTTGAAATGTATGGCGTAAAAGAACCAAAAAATCTAGAAGAGCAAGCCTTATCATTGGTAGGTAAAGATATTTACGAAAACTTAATCAAGGGCTACACTGAAAAACAATGGGGCAGAAAAGCATCAGAACTTCCCCCATTCATTATTAAGAGATTACCCGTTCGATTTACTTTTGATAACAATTATTTCAACGATAAATACCAAGGAATTCCTGTTGGAGGTTACAACAATATCATAGAGAATTTGTTAAAAAATATCGAAGTAAGACTTAATACCGATTTTCTCGAAAACAAAGATTTTTTTGAAAGTATCGCCACGAAAATTGTTTTTACAGGAAAAATCGATGAATATTTTGATTACCAATATGGAAAACTCGAATACCGATCGTTACGATTTGAATCTGAAATCCTAGAAACTGAAAATTTTCAAGGTAATGCAGGTATTAATTATAACGATAGTGAGTTTGAGTATACTCGAATCGTTGAACACAAACATTTTGAATTTGGCAACCAAAAGAAAACAGTGATTACAAAAGAGTATCCTGAAAATTGGACATCTGAAAAAGAAGCTTACTACCCTATAAACAATGAAAAAAATCAAGAAATATATCTTAAATACAAAAAGCTATCTGAAAATGTAAATCATGTAATTTTCGGAGGAAGGTTAGCGGAATATAAATACTATGATATGCATCAAGTAATTGCCTCAGCTTTACACAAATCAAAATTAGAACTTCAAAATGACTAAAATATTTATTGTTACACACGAAAAAAGTCCAATAGTAGCCAATGATATCCTCGTGCCTATTCAGGTTGGTAACAGAGCTAACATAGTAAACAACATTTTAAGAGACAACACTTTAGACAATATTTCACGCAAAAACAACAACTTTTGCGAATTGACTGCGGCTTATTGGATCTGGAAAAATTATAATGAGTCAGACATTGTAGGTATTTGCCATTACAGGAGATATTTCAACTTCTTTAATCCAATTTATAATCTAAAACCTTCTTCTCAGAAAAAAATAAGTCTTTCAAAATTTAAGCAAACCAAAACAAGTATCGCTCCAGCAAGTGTTGTTAATAAGAAAATTACTTCTATCCTCAGTAATCATGATATCATATTAGTGAGACCTTATGAGTTCAAAAAAGACTCATTGAGTAAAAATTATTGCGATGATCACAGACCTGAGGATTGGGAGTTGACAAAAAAAATAATTATCGACAAATACCCGCACTATAAAGAAAGTGTAAAGTTGTTTTTAGACGAAGGAAGCAAATTTCATATGGGCAATATGTTAATTTGCAGAAAAAAATTGTTTGATGCATATCATGAATGGTTATTTTCAATCCTTTTCGAACTTGAATCTAAAATAATTTTACCTGAAGACCCTTATCAAGCCAGAGTTTTTGGTTTTATAGCCGAAAGGTTAATCAACCTTTATGTGTACCACAATCAACTAAAAATAAAAGGAATACCATCCTATAAAATTACAGATCTTTAAAAATGAACGAAGAAATACACAAAGCTTACGAAGTAATCAAGGAAGGCGGAATTATCTTATACCCTACTGATACCGTTTGGGGAATTGGCTGCGATGCTACAAATCCTGATGCCGTTGCCAAAATATACAAGCTTAAACAAAGAGCCGAAACGCAAAGCATGATTGTGTTGATGAACGGCGAAAAAATGATGTACAATGTTTTTAAAGACATTCCGGAAGTAGCTTGGCAAATAATCGATTTATCTGAAAAACCAACTACCTTAATCCTTGACAACCCACGAAATGTAGCGCCAAATGTTATTTCGGCTGATAAATCGCTTGGTGTACGTATTGTAAAAGAGCCATTTTGTTTTAAGCTGATGGAAAAGATGAAAAAACCACTAGTTTCAACATCAGCAAATATCTCTGGCCAGCCCACTCCTATTGCATTCAAAGATATCAATCCAGAAATTATAAAAGGTGTAGACTATGTTGTAAATTTGCATCAAGATAAAATTGGAGGGAAACCATCAACTATTATCAAATTAACGAGCGATTCGCAGGTTAAGGTGATTCGTAAATAAAATTTCACCGCAAATTCGCAAATTATTTTTATTCAGTATGGAAGAATATCTTTACAAAGATGAAAATTATAAAATAGTCGGCATTTTATTTGAAGTGCATAAAAATCTAGGAAAAGGTTTTTCTGAAATCGTTTACAAGGATGCAATAGAAAACGAATTAAAAGAAAATAATATAATTTTTGAACGTGAAAAGGAGTTTGAAGTAATTTACAAAAACACAACCTTGAAACATAAATTCTATGCAGATTTTGTCGTGTTTGGTAATATCATTCTTGAAGTTAAAACTGTAGATTGTTTCAACAATAACCACTACAATCAATGTATTAATTACCTAAAAGTCTCTAGATATGAATTGGCTTTATTCGCTAATTTCAATGCAAAATCTCTTGAATACAAGCGCATCGTCAATACAAAAAATTAAAAATAAATCTGCGAATCTGCGGTTAAACAATGAATTACAAAAAAGCATTAAACAATAAAATATTCGAAATCATCTCCCAAGCTTCACAGGAACTGAACGTTGAAAGCTACGTGATTGGTGGCTTCGTGAGAGATTACATTTTAGGAAGAGATTTCAAAAAAGATATTGATGTCGTTGCCGTTGGTAGCGGTATCGAATTGGCATTAAAAGTATCACAACTTTTGCCAAACAAACCAAAAGTACAAGTTTTTAAAACCTATGGCACCGCCATGCTGCGTTTTGAAGATACAGAAATTGAATTTGTTGGTGCCCGAAAAGAGTCGTATCAATCAGACAGTCGCAACCCAATTGTTGAAAATGGTACTTTAAAAGATGATCAAGACCGTCGTGATTTTACGATCAATGCCTTGGCAATTTCCTTGAATGAAGGAACTTATGGCGACTTGCTCGATCCGTTTCAAGGACTGCAAGACATGGATAAAAAGATTCTAAAAACACCTTTAAATCCTGATATTACTTATTCTGACGATCCGTTACGAATGATGCGCGCTATTCGTTTTGCTACGCAATTAAATTTTGAAATTGAAACCGAATCTTTGCAAGCGATCACTAAAAACGCCGAGCGAATTAAAATCATTTCTGGCGAACGCATCGTTGATGAACTCAACAAAATTTTACAAACTGATAAACCTTCTATTGGCTTTTTATTATTGTATCAAACAGGCTTGTTGGATTTAATTTTGCCTGAGCTTACGGCCTTAAATCAAGTCGAAGAAATTGAAGGTCATACACATAAAAATAATTTTTACCACACTCTAGAAGTGGTGGATAATATTTGCCCAAATACAGATGATGTTTGGTTGCGATGGGCAGCTTTGTTACACGATATTGGTAAAGCACCTACCAAACGATTCAATAAAAAGCAAGGATGGACATTTCACGGACACGAATTTTTGGGCGGTAAAATGGCCAAAAAAATATTCGAACGCTTGCACATGCCCTTGAACCACAAAATGAAATTTGTTCAAAAAATGGTTTCGATGAGTTCAAGACCAATCGTTTTGTCTCAAGATTTGGTAACCGATAGCGCAGTTCGTCGATTGGTCTTTGATGCCGGTGAGGATGTTGAAAATTTGATGATTTTGTGCGAAGCAGATATCACCACCAAAAACCCAAACAAGTTCAAGAAATACCACAAGAATTTTGAAATAGTTCGCAAAAAAATCATTGAGGTAGAAGAGCGTGATCATGTTCGTAATTTTCAACCGCCAATTAGCGGTGAAGAAATTATGGCGATTTTCAATTTAAAACCTTCTATGGAAATTGGCCGTTTGAAAGAAGCGATCAAAGAAGCAATTTTAGAAGGCGAAATCCCGAACGATTATCAAGCAGCCTATGATTTTATGTTGATCAAAGCAGCAAAGATGGGTTTGGCCAAAGTTTAACTATTGTTTCAAATAGCAATGCTGGGCTTTTAGCTACTTTTGCAACAGCAAAACAATTGCAATTTTAGCACTAAAAAAATAAAAAAACGGTCGATAGAAAGACCTCAATTTTTCTACCATTTGAGATGAAAAAATACTTTTTAAAATCAGCAAAAATAGCCTTAGTACTGGTTTATTTGGTCATATTTGCCGGAGCTTTTGTACGATTAACAGGCTCTGGAATGGGATGCCCAGATTGGCCAAAATGTTTTGGATACTACATTCCACCAACCGAAAAAAGTCAGCTCCTTTTCACACCTGCTAAACAGTATGAAAAAGGGCAAGTGATTATAAAAGACGAAGCGCTTTTGGTGGCTAAAACGGACTTTACCTCAGCTAGCAGTTTTGACGCTGCCAATTGGGAGAAATATACCAAACACGATTACGCCATTTTTAACCCAATGCACACTTGGGTAGAATTTATAAACCGCCTTTTTGGAGCCTTAGCTGGAATAGCCTGTGTCATTACATTTGCGCTAGCCTTTGGGTACCGCAAGGAAAATAGCAAACTAATTTACCTTTCCTTTGTCGTGTGCGTTTTGATGGGATTTCAAGCTTGGTTAGGAAAAACAGTTGTCGACTCTGATTTGAGTCCGTATAAAATCACCACACACATGCTGGCGGCACTACTTATTGTTGCATTGCAATTGTATGTTATTTTTAATGTTCAAAAAAACAATCAACCAGCAGTTAACGCTCCTACGAAATACAAGAATCTTTTAATATTTGCTTTGTTGCTTACTTTGGTTCAAATTGTTTTGGGTACTGATGTTAGAGAACAAGTTGATATCGTTGTGAAAACAGGAGCTCCAGAAATTATGTGGTTGCAAAACCCAAGTTGGATTTTCTACTTTCACCGTTCCTTTTCGATAGTTGTTTTGGCCATCAATGCGTATTTATTGTACCTCAACAACCAATCCAATTTAGGATACAGCAAAACCAAATGGATTATGTATTTGCTTGCTGTAGAAATCGCTTCGGGCATAGCTATGTATTACTTTGATTTTCCTTTTGGAACGCAAACGATTCATTTGGTTTTAGCAACAGTGTTGTTTGGTGTGCAATTTTACCTATTTTTGGAAACCAGAAAGAAAAATATCCTTTCTGAATAATACCCTGACTATATTGTCGCAGTTCTTGTTGCCTATTTAAAATTAAAATGTCAAAACTTGCTAGCCAAGATCAGTTTTTAGATTTGTCTGATTACGGAAGATCATTTGGAAGATTGCTTGCCAATCAATTAAAAAACACTCGCTTTACGCCCATACACGTTACCTTACTTTTCGGCCTTTCGGGATTAACAGCCATTTATTGTATGCTAGTAGGCGCTTATATTTGGGCAGCTTTTTTTATTGTTCTAAAGTCAGGTATTGATGCCGCTGATGGTGAATTGGCTCGACTCAAAAATACTCCATCATACACCGGAAGGTATCTAGATAGTGTGTTTGACATTATCCTAAATTTTATGTTTTTGATGACAATCTGTTATATCTCAAAAACAACTTTGTTGCCAACATTACTAGCCTTTTTTGGCATCCAGCTGCAAGGTACATTATACAATTATTATTACGTTATATTGCGCAACAAATCAGTTGGTGGTGATACAACAAGCAAAATATTCGAATACAAATCGCCACGCGCTTTGCCCGGCGAAACACAAAAATCAGTAGATATTTTATTCAAAATTTACACTGTTGTTTATGGCCTGTTTGACAAAATCATCCACACGCTTGATGCTGATGCGTACAAAGTAAAAACATTCCCAAACTGGTTCATGACCTTACTTTCTATTTATGGTTTAGGTTTTCAACTGTTACTAATTGCCGCTTTACTTGCCTTTGATAAAGTAGAATGGATTATTCCGTTTTTCATTTTTTATACAGGGTTTATTTTGGTTTTAATTGCTATTCGAAAAATATTCTTCAAGGCTTAAATAAAAATAGATTTACTCTATGACTCTACATTAAAGCATTATAAACCAGTGTTTATTGTGTTTTATATTAAAGTTAAACAAGAAGTAGCAACTAAATGAAATTGTTGTTTTTCTAGATAGAAATAGATTGTTGAAAGACTCTTTTGAGCAATCTAACTAAGCTATTTTTATCCCAACCAATTTTTAAAATCAGCCACTTTTTCGCGGCTTACAATTACCTCATCATCCTTGTATGTAGGTAACACAACGCGCAAGCGCGAGTTACTGTACATTACTATTTCTTTTATGGCTTTCATTGGCACAATAAATTTTCGGCTAATGCGATAAAAATCCTTCGGATCTAATTCTTGTTCAAGCTGCTCCAAAGTAGACTCAATCAAGTAATTCCGATTATCAATAGTATGCAAGTATGTTCCTTTGTTTTCACTAAAAATACATTCAATTTCGTCAACCGCCACCACTTTTAAATGCTGACCAATTTTTACAGTAAAGCGTTTCTTGTAGCTTTTGTCAAACGGATTAGCCAGCATTTTTTTGATTTGTTCAAAATCGATTCCTAAGTTTGGAGTAGACGCTACTTCTTTAGGTAACAATGATTTGAATTTACTTACCGCAACTTCAAGATCATCTTCATCAATTGGTTTCAAGAGGTAGTCAATACTGTTTAACTTGAACGCTCGCAAGGCATATTCATCATAAGCCGTTGTAAAAATTACAGCACTTTTAATTTCAACTTTTTCGAAAATTTCAAACGATAATCCATCTGATAGCTGAATATCTAGAAAAATCAAATCTGGATGTTCGTTTGCAGAAAACCATTCGACCGCTTCTTCTACAGAGTGAAGCATCGTTTGTACTTGTACGCCTAACTTTTCTACTTTACGTTGTAAAAGTCGTGCAGCTGGTTTTTCGTCTTCAATAATTAATGTTGTCATGAATGGTTATGCTTACTTTATAAATGATTGTTTGGCTATTGTTGCTGCGTAAAAATAAGAATTTAGTTATTCCCAATTCGAGTTTTTTTGTTTCTCCATCAGCTCTTTGATTTTGCGCTCTTCCCAATCGCGTCCTAAAAATACTGGCGGTAAAAAAACCGATAATCCATGTGCGGCTAAACCAATTCCCCAAAAAATTGCAGTTGCAAAATTTCCCCATTGAAAATAGCTTTCGTCTGACTTAAGATTTTGTATGTTCAACACTACAATCATTACGTTGATTACAATGTAAACAATTAGGTGCGTATAAAAACCTTTAATTTTTCGAACTCTTTTTAGTGCATTATCGTATGCTATTTGATCTGTTGTATTCATGATTACTCGTAGGTATTAGTTTTGTTTTTCTCTTCTTGAATGTATTGCTGAATTTTTCTCTCTTCCCAGTTTTGTCCAAAAAATGGAAGCCAATTAAAAACTCTAATAGCGTGAAATAAAAGTCCAATTCCCCAACTTCCGAAAGTCCACAGGAAAAATATGTAATTTGGAGAATATCTAAAATTTATCAACATCAGAATTCCATTTACCAGCACAAATGCAGCAAGATGTGAATAAAACCCTTTTAACTCCTCCACTTGCTTTTTAGCGAATTGATACTGCTCAAATTCGCTATTGTTTGATTTATTTAGTTCCATTTGTTTGCTTTGTTTTTGTTTAAAATCTGTTGAATTTTTTGTTCTTCCCAATTTTTGCCGTAACCAAAGGTCTCGAGTGCGTGGAAAGTTACTCCCATTCCCCAGCCCAGAAGCGGGAACCAAAACCATTGAAAAGGATGTGGCGAACTCAGGTTAACTATGATTAAAATTGGGATTACAATACAGTACGAAATTAAATTTCCGTAAAATCCTTTTAATTTTTCTACTCTTTCTTTAGCTCTTGCGTACGCTAAATTTTCGTTGCTAATTGTATTTGTTTCCATAGCGGCTATTTGTTTGGTTAAAATAGGAATCAGCACTTTAAAGTCTGTTTCCGATTGTTCTACTAAAACTTTTCTCTTCGATAGCAAGGCATAACGGCTTACAATGTTTTGCAATCCTACACCTTGACGGTCTTGTAATACTTCTTTTTTTTGCAAATTATTTTGAACTACCAGGTAATTATCCTGAATGAATATGGTAATTTGCAAGGGTTTATTTTCACTTACTACGTTATGCTTGATGGTGTTTTCTAGCAATAATTGCAGGGAAAGCGGCACTACTTTGGCCTCTGTATTTTCAAAATCTGTTGGCAATTGAAAGCTAATACTGTTTTCAAATCGCATTTTCAATAAATTCATATAGGTTTTGGCAAAAGCCAATTCCTCGGCAACACTTACAAGCTCTTTGTCTTTTTGTTCTAAAACATAACGGTAAATCTTAGATAAAGAGGTGGTAAAACGTTGTGCATTTTCAGGATTTTCTTCGATTAAAGAACTCAAAACATTCAAACTATTGAACAAAAAATGCGGATCAATTTGGTTTTTTAAACTCTCGAATTTGGCATTTGCTGTACCAGCAATTATTTTTTGTTCCTTGACTTTGTTCTCATTATACGCTTTGTAAAAGGAAATAGCATGCACGGACAGGGTTACAAAAAAAGTAATGATAATAGCAAACAAATATTTTGAAGGTTTTTCGTTTGCCAAGAAATAGTCAAATGTTTGATTTTCATAAACTACCACTTCAAAAACATGCATTAAGAAAATCACTAGCAATGAAACTAAAAAAGAACCTATAAAACCTGCTACCAATCTCTTAATTGAAAATCGATCTGTAAAAAAAGAATCTAATTTTATAAACAAAACTGCATTTGCTGCATAAAGTGAAAATGTATACAAGGCCGTAAATAAAAACTGCGTCACTAATTGTTGATTTAGTTTTACAGTGCTTCCCATGACAGCGTTTATGATTTGCATTATAACAAATATCAACACGGTGAGTTTAATTACTTTTTGGAGTTGTTTATAAAGTATGTTCATTTTTTAAGTTCTTTAATTTCCTGCTATCCACAGCAACGTCAATTGTTTTAATTTTATTTACAATTTTTTTGAGCCGTTTGTGCTCTTTCTAATCCCCATGAAGGTGAAAAAACTGTTTCAGGTTTAAAAGTAGCAAAAAGTCCAATAGCTTTTTCAATTTGCGCACACATTGGTTTCGTATCCGTTCCCCAGAATTTCGCTCCTCCAATTTCAAATTCGGCTTTACAAAACACTACTCTTGGGTTTTCAGGAGCAATGGATTTTGCTTTTCCATACAATTCCATTACCGGTCCGGCCAATTTTTGTCCGTTTGTCATGGGATCAAATGCAATCCAGGCGGTATGAATCATGGCTTGAACTACAAGCAACTCAGCATTATTAGGGTTTTTATCCATTTCAACATCAAGGGCTTTTTGAGCTTTATCAAGCAATAAACTTATTCGCTCTTTATCCTTTGTGGCAAAAGCAGCATTTGTATTTACCAATGCCACATAATAATTAGGCAACCAGCTTGATTTTTCGGCAGCAGCAATTCTTTCAAATAATGCCGATGCCTCAGTTGCTTTTCCTTCGCCCCACAATTGAAGTGCTTTACCCATACCTTGTTCAAATTGGCCTTGAGCCGAAATATAAGAACTGATAAACAATACGATGGTAACAATAATTTTACTCATAACTTTAGTTGTTTTAATTGGATTTTGGTTCATTGTTGTTTTCATGATTTTTTGATTTTAAGATTATTTGATATGATGTTTGAAACGCTTTGTTTTAATTACACTTCAAAAGTAGATTGCTTTTTACAGCTTAAAAATTGATTCCTACCGAACTGTAGAATTTAATGGATGAGTTGTGTTTTGAATAGATATTTATTTGTAATTTTGATAAAAAGTCTTGAAGATGAGCACTGCTGAATTAAAATTAAAATTATTCCGTGAAATCGATAATTTGGAGAAAACCAAACTAGAGAAAGTGTACGGGTTACTATTAAATTTTATTAATTCGGAAAATAATGGCAATGAATGGGAAGTATTGTCATTAGCTCAGCAACAAGGACTACAAGATGCAATAGAAGAACTGGATTCAAATTCTGGCCTTAATCATCAAACTGTTTTGGATAAATACAAAACAAGATATGAATAAGGCAATCAGGTGGTCTTCATTTGCTGACAAAGACCTTGCTAACCTATTAGAATATCTTGATGCAAAATGGAATAAATCAGTTTGTTTAAACTTTATTGACCATTTGGATTATTGCATAACTTTAATCCGAGAAAACCCTGCGCAATTCCCGTTTATCAATAAAAAACTCCAAATTAGAAAGTGTGTAGTTACTAAACAAAATTCTCTTTACTACAGAGAAACAGACACTAATATTGACATTTTACGGCTGTATGACACCAGACAGCATCCTACAACTTTAATTTGAGATGAAAGTCTTAAAGTCTAAAGTCATAAAGTAACATGAGTTTACATATATCAGGCCTTTAGACCTTTGACTTTAAGACATTATGACTAATTTAAAGATTCCTTAACTGATTGTCTTTTTTATCGTTACTGATAGTCCAAAAGAAACCTACAAAGAAAAAACGATCTGCGGTAGGAATAATTTCTCTACGGTTATAAATGCCAGCGCTGTTTGGATTTTTAGCGTATTCGTACCCAAATACATTTTGAGTTCCTAAAATATTAGAGACAGAGAAATATAAAATTTTCTGCGGAGTCAATAAGTACGCCCAATTAAAGCTTAAATTGTTAAAATCTTTTGTTTTTCCGTTCATGAATTTTGTTTCATTGGGATTATTGTACGGTCGGCCAGAACTATAGGAATTCGTAAATCCTATTTGCGATTTCCAGTTTGTGATAAAGTATTTTGTAACAATAGACAAGCTGTGATCAGCAACAAAACTTGGTGTGACTGCGGCCTTGAAATTTCTATTATCTCTTTCGGTATCTATATAAGAATAGGAAATCCAGTATTCTAAATTTTTAACAGATTTTTCATCTCTCCAAAACAAGTCTAAACCTGTAGCGTATCCTGAACCAGAATTATCATAATTTGAATTAAATGCAGCTACATCAGTATCAAATTTTACTAAATCACGATAATTTTTGTAATAGGTTTCGGCTCTAAAAGTTTTTCCATTTTTAGCATACTGAAAGTTTAAAAGATAATGTGATGCTTTTTCGCTTTCTAAAGCAGTATTTGCCGTATACTTGAGATAATCAGCGTTAGGAGTTTGAGTAAAATCGCCATAAGCAAATGAAAACTGACTGTTTTTAGCCATTTTGTATGCAAAAGAAACTCTTGGCGAAATAGCGTTTTCGTTTAAAACACTATTATTTGCTGCGCGTATTCCCACTTTTGCAGCCCATTTTTTAGAGAAGAAAATATCAGCCTCAGAGTACACTGCTGCTATGTTTGAATCATATCCACTGTTAAAAACCATACCTGAACTTTGGCTGAAATCTTCATGGAATTGGGTAACAAAATAATCAGCTCCAAAAGACAGTTTTAATCGATCTGAGAAACTTTTTTTCAACTTCACTTTTAAATGAGCTGCATTTTCTTCATTGGTCACTTTATTTGAATCTAAGTTTATGGCATTATTGCTGTAGCCATAACTCAATCCAGAGGTGATTTGCCAGTTGTTCCCAAAAACTCCTTTGTAAGACGTGTTAAAATAAAAATTGTTATTGTTTAAATCTACTCTTATTTTCTCTGGAGCATTGATATTTTCTTGATTGATATCAAATTTTGAAGCGTCAAATGCAGCGTAAACTTTTAAAATACCATTATTAAAATTATAGCGATACACCGTTTCTCCAGAAAGCGATTGAAAAGGACTATTCCAATCTACGTTTTGAGGAATTGCAGCTTGATAAGGAGCGAGATTCAAATAATTAGCATTCACACTCAAGGAACTTTTTTTCCATTTTTGGGTATTCCCAATTCCTAAACCTACGGTCATCAAGCTAATTTCGGTTTTGTTTTGATCCGGATTATCTTGAGTATTGAGTAACAAGACGCTGGACAAAGCTTCGCCATATTCTGCAGAATAGCCCCCGGTAGAAAAAGCGATTCCGCTAAATAAAAACGGTGAAAATCGGCCACGAGTAGGTAAATTGTTGGTAGTTGCGCCATAAGGTTGCGCTACTCTAATCCCATCTACAAATGTTTGTGTCTCATTGGCCTCGCCACCACGGACAAATAATCTTCCGTCTTCGCCTACCGTTTGTGTTCCTGGCAAAGTTTGCAAAGCCGCAATAATATTCCCTGCTGATCCTGCTGTGGTCACAATATCTAGCGGTTTTAAAACCGAAACTCTCGATTTATCGCCCGCTTCAAATGTACCGGCAGTAATAACAACGGCATCAAGCGCTGTAACACTTGAACTTAGTTTAATAGTTTTATCAGTAAAAGTAGCCACATCAATTGCAGTTCTTGAAGTTTCGTAAATCAAAAAGCTAACTACTAAGGTTTGATTTCCCGTAGCTGTGGTTGTAAAACTAAAACTACCAGAATCAGAACTTGTGGCGCCGTCATAGGTTCCTTCTATAAAAATATTAGCACCTACAACAGGCTTTCCCTTCTCATCAACTACTTTACCTGAGATTGTTTTTTGAGCCAAAAGAAAAGAGCTAACTACTAAAAATAAAAATGTGAGTGTGGTTTTCATATTGTTGTGATAATTTGATGAACCAAAAGTATCTCAGAAAAAAAGCTTTTAAAACAGAACCTTACTCAACTGTTGAAAATGGATGCTGAGTTGTAGAATTTTTAATTTTAGGCTATATTTACCTAGTTGCAAAAGATAAGTATGCTGCGAGTCGCGTGAGGGATAGCAGTGAAAATCCTTTGCTGACCCGTTGCAAAAAAGGGGCAGGAAAGATTGTAACGTATAGCCCGACCGGAGCTTTTGCGGAGGGCACGCCCAAAAAAATAAAACTCAATGGAATTGAAATCAGAGAAAGAAAAAATGATTGCTGGCGAATATTATTTGGCTGGTGATCCGGTGTTGGTGAAAGACCGCCGACGAGCCAAGTTATTGTTGCACCGCTTGAATGTAACGGAGTATAGGATGACTAAAAAAGCGCGCGAAATTATTCAGGAATTGATTCCCAATGCAGGGACCAACTTATATATTGAACCTCCGTTTCATTGTGATTACGGCAACAATATGGTGTGTGGCGACAATGTGTATTTTAACGTAAACTGTGTGGTGCTGGATTGTGCCACGGTAACTATAGGATCGAATGTTTTTATAGCGCCCAACGTGCAATTGTATACGGCTACGCACCCACTTGATGCGGAATTGCGAAAAACGCTCGAAAATGCATTACCCATAACTATTGGCGATGATTGCTGGATAGGCGGAAATAGTGTGATTTGTCCCGGTGTAACTATCGGCGTGGGTTGTGTAATTGGTGCAGGATCTGTGGTTACGAGAGATATTCCTGATCATTCACTGGCGGTAGGAAATCCTGCGAGAGTAATTCGGAGTTTAAAAGCATAAGGTTTTTATAATTTTTTTTGGCTGCTACAAAAAAATCCTATCTTTGGTTTACTAACAACAAAAACATAGAAAATGAAACAGCTTAAATTAGTATTGGTATTTGCTTTGTTAATGTGTGT
>CAZMHK010000025.1:0-29231 GCA_964566045.1 uncultured Flavobacterium sp. | reverse complement strand
ATTTTATAAGTAGATTTATATTTTCAAAAAATAAAGAAATGACAAAAAAACAAGTACAAGCATTTGTTTACCAATTGGCTAGTTTTGCAGTTTTATTTATCGCAGCGCGTTACGCCATTGCAGCATACACCAATTTAACAGGGATTTGGATTCCGCTAACTGCATTTGTAATAGGAACATTAATCGCACCAAAATTTCAAGCCATTAAAACCAAAGATGGCGAGAAATTGTATATGAAATGGCTTTTTGTGAAAGGATTTAAAGAAATAGGATCGTAGTTGAAAACTACATCAAAAAAATAACCGCCAATTGGCGGTTATTTTTTTATCAATACTTTTGGTGCTACCTTCTTTTTGAAGATAGGAACAAAATACGTCACGGTATAATTAAATCCAACTCCAAAATTACCGTCGTAAGTACGGTTAAATCCCGGAATGTACAAGTTTGAAAAATTATCAGGTTCTTTATTAGTAACCAATCGGTTTAAGCGAAGGCTGAATCCCATAAAAACATTATCAAAAACTTTCGCTTTTATTCCAGCAACTACCTCGATCCAACTTGCTGACAATCCCTCGAATTTTTGTCCAGAAGCTATAGTTGGTGTTTCTTGAAAATACGGATTGGCATTGTAAATTCGATACGTATTCAATTGTTGATTGAAAGTACTGAAGCCGTAGCGTAAACCAATCGAAATGATGTTTTCCATATCCAGCCAATTTTCGTAGCCGTTGTAATCAAAACCTACTTTTAGGTACGAACCTTTTGTGGTGAAGTTAACCCGATCGTCATCAGTGGTTTTGTTTTCGTTACCTAACTCTGCAGCTAAAAAATATTTTTTTGTCAAGCGGTAATCTCCAACAAGTTCTAATCCTTTGTAATCACGGTCATATAAACCTCTTGTGATTTTGTACAAATCAAGACCTAACCTTACCCCATAACGATCTGTTTTGGGTGGTACCACAGTAGTTTTTTTTACTGTATCATTGATAATTGTATTGCTCAGCGGTTTTTGATTACTAACTGCAGGAGCAGCAGTATTTGCTTTGGGTGCTTTCGGAATTTCTCCTTTGGTTGTTGTTTCTTGTGCAGTAGTGATCGCTATCGAAAAGAAAAGCAAACTACTAAAAAAAGATTTTAAGGTGTGTTTCATTTTCGTTAGTTATACTGTTTTTTTCAACTGAAATAAATCGGATCCATCTTTGGTTGGCTGCAATCGGATCTGTATGTGTAAAAGGCGTAGTTGGATCTAATTTAAAGTTACTTTTGTAGCCGCAAGCTCTTGATACAAACAACTCCTGTGTGCTGTAATCAAAACGGATAATATCCTCGTCAATCAAAGCAGGATTTGAATTCCCAGAGTTGAGTGTCAGGCTGAATGTTGTGGTGGTACCGACAGTTCGCAAAGGCAAAGCAATTTTGCTTCCGCTGGTAGTAGGAGCACCACCAAACAATAGCGGTTCGGTCATTCCTTGGCCAATGACTCTCAAGTTGGATACGTTTTTTAGCACCGAAGGATTATCGAAATCATAGAATTCGATAATGAGTCGGGGAGTGGTTGGTGTATTCGCATCGCAAATATCATCCTTTTCACAAGATGAGAAAGCACACGCCAAGAGCATTAGGAACACTACTATTTTTTTCATTTGCATATTTTTGTACTTGATGGCAAACATTTTTAAAGCAAAATTATTGTAGCTACACGCCTAATTTTGCTAATAAAATGGAACTGTCGCGTTTATCTTAGCTCTAAAAGAACAACATTTTCAACGTGATGCGTTTGCGGAAACATATCAACGGGACGCACACGAGTTACTTTGTATTTTTCATCCATCAAAGCCAAATCACGAGCTTGTGTAGCCGAATTACAGCTTACGTAAACTACTTTTTGAGGTGCAATTTTCATGATTTGCTCAATTACATCTTTGTGCATTCCGTCACGTGGTGGATCAGTAATAATCACATCAGGTTGTCCGTGTTGTGCAATGAAAGCATCGTTAAAAACTACTTTCATGTCTCCAACAAAAAACTCACAATTGGTTATCTCGTTTCTTACGGCATTGGCTTTTGCGTCTTTAATAGCATCAGGAACACTCTCGACACCAATTACTTTTTTCGCTTTTTTAGATACGAATTGCGCAATAGTCCCTGTTCCTGTGTATAAATCATATACTACTTCGTTGCCGGTAAGTCCTGCAAAGTCGCGGGTAATTTTGTATAACTCGTAAGCTTGATCAGAGTTGGTTTGGTAAAAAGACTTGGCATTAATGCTGAATTTTAAACCTTCCATTTCTTCTAGGATGTAATCTCTTCCTTTGTACAATTCGATGGTTGTATCGTATAAAGTATCGTTTGCTTTGTTGTTGATTACAAACTGCAAAGAAGTAATTTGCGGGAATTTATCATATAAATGATCGAGCAATAATTCTCTTTGTTCTTTGTTGTCTTCAAAAAACTGAATCAACACCATGATTTCACCGGTAGAAGCGGTACGTAACATTAAAGTTCTTAGTAGTCCTGCGTGCTCTCTCGGGTTGAAAAATGTCAATCCATTTGCATTAGCAAAATCACGTACTTCGTTTCTAATCGCATTCGATGGATCTTCTTGAAGGTGGCATTTGGTAATGTCTAGAATCTTATCCCACATTTTCGGGATATGAAAACCTAAGGCATTGCGGTTTCCCAAATCGTCTGTACTTTCAATTTCGGCTTGTGTTAACCAGCGACTGTTCGAGAAAGAAAATTCCATTTTATTTCGGTAAAAAAACTTCTTCTCAGAACCAAGAATGTTTTCGAACTCTGGTAATTCAATTTTCCCGATACGTTGCAAATGATTTTGAACCTCATTTTGTTTGTAAAACAATTGTTGGTTGTAGTTCATGTTTTGCCATTTGCATCCTCCGCAAACACCAAAATGCTCACAAACAGGATCAACGCGATGTGTTGAATATTCATGAAAATGCACAGCTTTACCCTCATAATACGCTTTACGCTTTTTAAAGGTTTGTACATCAACCACATCACCCGGAACTACATTCAGGATGAAAATTACTTTACCATCAGGAGCTTTTGCTACCGAAACGCCTTTTGCACCAGCATCAAGGACTTTTATTTGATGAAAGACAACTTTGTCTGTATTTTTCTTAGCCATGCTGCAAAAATAAGGGATTGAATGGTTTTTTGAATTTAAATTTTGAAATATTTTTTTACGGCTACCCGTACTTTGTGATAAATGTCTTTTTTACTTTTTATTTCATTTTGTAATTATTTTTGATTTTTTAAATTTAAGACTGCCCTAAACAAGCTTATTAGCGAGAACGGTTGGAATTTTCTGTGTACTTTTGCATATTTTACCAATCCCAATCTAATCATTTAATCTGCTAGCTATGTTTTTGTACGAGAAAATAGATAAAATTCCTTTTTTACGCAAAAGTTATACTAACAAATTTTTATTTGTGGCCTTTTTAGGTATTCATATTCCTTTAATTGGCGTTACACTATATGTTTTTGCAAATAATGCTATTGTCAGTACCAGCTTTTTTTTAATTGTAACTCTAGCACTGACACTTATTGCTACAGTGATTACACTATTAGCCTTAAAAAAATTGATAGAACCTATTGAGTTAGCCTCGGGAGCAATGTTAAATTATCAAAATAGTAAGTTGGTTCCCGAGTTGCCAATGCACTTTAAAGATGAAACAGGTGTATTGTTAGCTACTATTCAGACTTCGATTGATAATAACGAAAAGTACTTGAAAGACAAACAAGATCTTATTTACTTGCTGTCTCATGATTTACGTGGATTTACAGCAAATGTTAAAGGGCTTGCTGCCTTAATAAAAGAAGAAGATTCGACTGAAATGATCACTGAATACTCAGAAATGATTGAATTAACAACGGAGCAACAATTAGCGTTTATTGCGACTTGCATTCAACTGATCAAGGAGGAAGACGAAATTTATGGCAAAGACAGTACACTAACTTTAATTAATTTGAAAGAGATAGTGCAAGATGTATTTGATCAATTGTTAGCTCGATTAGGCGCAAAAAAAATAGATCTAAAAATACAGATAGACATTCCAAATGTAATGCTTACCATTGATAAAGAATTACTTACTCGCGTTCTTTTTAATTTAGTAGACAACGCAATCAAATTTTCATATCCATCTTCAACAATCACAATAAATGCTGCGTTAGATAATGCGAAATTGCAAATGAGTGTTTCGGATCAAGGTTTAGGATTTAAACCAGAAGACGGAATAAAACTATTTGATAAATTTACCACTAAAGGTCGTGTTGGAACCAATAATGAAGCTTCAACAGGAATTGGATTGTATTTATGTAAAAGGATTGTTGAAAAGTATCAGGGTTCTATTGAAGCCAAAAGTGAGGGCATGAATAAAGGAGCCATTTTTTCAATCGTGTTAGATGCAAAGTAAAGTATTGTGTTTGATTGGATACTTAAAATTCTTTAAGTAATAAAAAAGCTAGTTTTTCCGCAGTATTTGTTTACTAAGGTTTCGCCTGTCATTTAATGTGTTTGGAAATTTGAGTAGTATGTCATTATATTTACCTCGCAAACAAAAAAAGGAGAGATGATAAAAAGTTATCAAGCTGGAGCAAAAATTCTGTTGGCTGTTGATTGTATTGTATTCGGTTTTGATGGTACTGTTTTAAAAATTTTATTAGTAAAAAGAGCTTTTGAACCTGCCAAAGGACAGTGGTCTTTGATAGGTGGTTTTTTAGAAAAAGAAGAGGTTTTAGATACTGCTGCAAAACGAATCCTGAAGGCTTATACAGGTTTGAAGCAAGTTTATTTGGAGCAATTTCATGCCTATAGCGAGGTGAACAGAGATCCCGGAGAACGCACCATTTCTGTTGCTTATTTTGCTTTGATTAATATTGCCAATCACGATTCAGATTTGATAAAAAATTACGATGCCCAATGGTTTAGTTTAACCGAAGTTCCAAATTTGATTTTTGATCATAATGAAATGTTGCATGATGCCGTGCAGCGCATGCGGTACAGAACATCGATCAAACCGGTTGGTTTTGAGCTTTTACCTCATAAATTCTCAATGCTACAATTGCAAAAATTATACGAGGCTATTTTAGATAAAAAATTAGATAAAAGAAACTTTATCAGTAAAATAAACTCACTTGATATTTTGATAAAGTTGGATGAAAAAGATAGGCAATCGTCAAGAAAAGGCTCTTATTTATACACGTTTGATAAACAGAAATACGATGACAAATTATTGAACGACTTTGTTTTGAATTTGTGATACTTCCTTTTTATGCCCAAACGGAGATTATTTTTTTTTCTTTTTGAACAAGATAAAAATAGTGATCTATCAATAAACTATTGTATTGATTGAATGATTGTTTTTTGAAGTTAACTCTTGAGTACGTTTTTTATCACTTTGAGGTACCGTTTTATTAGATTATAGCTGCATACCAATTATGCCTATGCCTATATACACTAAATTGTGAAAAGAATGCATCATATATCCAGTCCAAAAGCCATGACGAACTCTCAAGAAACCAATGATTAAACCTCCAACGATTTGAGATGCTACTAGTATTGGCGAGAATAATAGTATTGCAGGTGAAATTTCGTAATTGACTAAATGCACTAATCCAAACAACAATGCCGAAAAGTAGAAAAACTTCGGGTAAAATCGAGACCATTTTCTGTTCAAGGCCAAATCGAATTGGGCTGCTTTTTCCCTATCAAAAAAAAGGTTACCAAATCTAATGCTTATTCCAATAAATAAATTCGTTTCATAGCGCAAAGAAAGTCTAAAAATAAGTTCTTCAACAAAAGGGTCAATAATTACAACGAGAAAAAAAAATGCTGTTGTGGACATAGTTTTAAACAACATTCCTATAGCATGATTTTCAGTGTTTATTATATTAGCAGCTTCAAGGCCGCTAATGATTAGTATTGAAGCTAGCGACACAGGCAACTCGATAATAAAAAATATAAGTACAATTTTGAATTTTGACGCCATCGAAATAGGTATAGTAACTTCGTCTGTAGGTTTTTTTAAAAAAGACAGAAAGTCATTTAAGTGGTTTTGAATGGTATATAACATAGTTTTGTGATGGTTTTAAATTCGCTTAGAAGTTTAGTGATCGAACTGTATTTTACAAATTTAATGATTTTACTACAAAAAAAACAGAATAAATTTTGGGTGTAATTTGTTAGCATTTTCTTTTGCCTTGGACTGTTACTCTTGAGGATGAAAAGAACTCTTGTAAGTCAAATTTGTGTTAAAAATCAACTAATAAAGATTCGATTAATAGTATACGGCCTATCTTTGAGAGAACACAATTACTAAAAAGAAACTATTATGAAAAGAAATTCAACCGCTGTTTGGAACGGAACATTAAAAGAAGGAGCCGGCCATTTAACCACGCAAAGTACCACATTACAAAATACGCAGTACTCCTTTAAATCTCGTTTTGAGGAAGGAGTAGGAACAAATCCTGAGGAATTAATTGCGGCAGCACATTCAGGATGTTTTACAATGCAATTGACAGCCTATATAACTGAAGCTGGTTTTGCCATAGATCATATTGAAACCAAGTGCGATATTGACTTTGTGGATGGCGCAATTCAAACTTCGCATTTGACGGTACAAGCCAAAGTAAACGAAATCTCAGAAGATACTTTTCAAGAATTAGTATCAAAAGCAGAGAAAAATTGTCCTATTTCTAAAGTTTTGAATGCAACTATTTCGAGCACTGCTACGCTACTGAGTTAGTATTGCTTTTAAACTGTCAAGAGAAAGGCTCAAATCAATGATGATTTTGAGTCTTTTTTTATTTTTCTGAGTTTTGTTTTAAGATTTTTTGAATTGCGTGCTGTGCCAGTGGAGCCATTACTTGGTAGCCTGCTTTATTAGGGTGTACACCATCTCCTGAATAAACCGCTTGAAGTCCGTTGCGATTGTCCTTCATGGTGGTAAAATAATCTACATATTCCATGTTATGTTCAAGGGCGTAAGCTTTTATCAATTTATTAAGTGCGATTATTTTTTCTGCTGGATTTTGTTTAGGACTCCATGGAAAATCATAAGCTGGCAATACGCTGCACAGTATTACTTTAATGCTGTTACTGTTGGCAAGCTCTGCCATCGAAAAGATATTGCTCGCAATCATTTCAATGCTTGTAGGACCGGTGTTTCCTGCAATGTCATTTACTCCAGCCAAAATATGAACAATATTAGGTTGTAATGCAATGACATCAGCTCTAAAACGTAGTAGCATCTGTGGCGTAGTTTGCCCGCTAATTCCTCTGTTGATGTAATGCTGCTCTGAAAAAAAGCTGGGATCTACTGTGTTCCAGAATTCGGTGATAGAATCGCCCATAAATACAACTCTGTTGTTGCATTTACTGGTAGCAAGCGCTTTATTTTGAACTTTGTACTTATTAAAATTTGACCATTCAAGAGCGTTTGTTTTCATAGTTTAAGGAAATAAAAGTCCATTACAAAAATGATCAAAGGTTATTAAAATGATGGTAAATTATTTTTGCTTGACTCTAGGACAAAAAACATAACCTACGCTTAGCTCTGAAAAATCCGCTTGGCCCATATTGGCATTGATAGTTGCAGCTACAAAGGCATTGTGCGCTGGCGCTTTTTTTGCAGAAATTGCGTAATAGCGCAATCCCAAGCGCGAAGAAATGTATTGCTTTAGTTTTGCTTTGGTTCCAAATTCGTCAGCAATGTAGCCATTGTTCGTATAACTTCCATTATTTACAAACCAATCCAATTTATAAGCAGGTTTGTAAAGGTTCACTCCTAATCCGGCTTCAACGCTAAAATGATTGATTAAAATTTCGCAATCGGCAAATAATCCGAGAGCAGAAGCATTTTGAAAAGGCCTTTTTGTTAGTTCCGGGAAGTTAGTGTTTACTACATCGTCTCCCTTTTTGATATAATCGTAATAATCCTCATAAAATCGGTAATAAAAGCTTAGCCCGTATTTTAATGCGTTGTTTTTTATTTTTCCTATTCCAAATGAAGCCGTGTATACATTTTTAAGAGAATTGTAATTTCTATAAAGCGTTTTTTGACCAAAACCTATTCTCGAAGTGTAGTACGTTTGGGTATTGGATAAACTAGGTTGAGATTCGTTGTTGGACTCGATAATGCTATTTTTTGCAAAATTGAATTCAGTTTTTATGGTGCCCAAATACGAATTTAAACCGAGGTTAGGCCATCGAGTATGTCCGTTAGAAAAATGGGTTAGACCCGCGCCAATTTTAACATTGAAATCCTTGTGACGGATTACATCATAATATAAAAACGAACGAAATGCCCAATTCAAATGTTTTGAAACAGCATGGTTACCCGTATTGTTTACTTTGTCATAGATGAGATTGTTGTAGGACCCACCCAATCCAAGTTGAAAACGTATGCGGTTTGTAATACTATTCAAAATACCAAACTCAAAGAAAGGCATCACTGTGATACCAAAACCAACTTTGTCTTGATTTCCAAAATCGGCATAGGATAATAATACACCCGTTTTAGGATAATTTAGTAGCTTGGCCCAATCCTGATTACCAAAAGTGGTGCGGCCATAGGTAAGATCAAAACCTTGCTGTGCCTTTGTTTCGGGATAAATACTTAATGGTGCCATTGTTTGACCAAATGTATATCCAAATCCAACAAATTGATTATTTGTTATCGTGGTACTATTTTCTTGCGCAACTGCAAATGAAGAGACTAAAATAGCCACGTATACTATCGTTTTTCTTAAAAGCATTTCTGAAAATTCAGTTTTGAAGCAGAGTAGTTCACTTGAAACTACTTTTCTAGTTTTATATTTGTTTATTTAAGCAAAATGAGATGGCCTCTCAATTAGACCAAGATTAATCAAAAAGATCAGAAGATAAATATCTGTCTCCACGATCACAAATAATGGCTACAATCACTCCTGAATCGATAGATTCGGCTATTTTGCAAGCGGCCGCCACAGAGCCACCACTACTCATTCCTGCAAAAATACCTTCTTCGCGTGCCAAACGTTTAGTCATTGCTCTTGCTTCGGCTTCGGTTACTTCAATTGTAACGTCTACTTTGCTGGCATCGAAAATTTTTGGTAAATATTCTTGAGGCCACTTTCTAATGCCCGGAATTTGAGATCCATCACTAGGTTGCGCACCCACAATTTGAATGGCAGGATTTTGTTCTTTCAAAAAAGTTGAGGTTCCAATGATTGTTCCTGTGGTTCCCATTGCGGATACAAAATGTGTTACAGTTCCTTCGGTATCGCGCCACACTTCAGGTCCAGTGGTGTTGTAGTGCGCTTTCCAATTGTCATCATTAGCAAATTGGTTCAGCATGACATAGCCGCCTTGGGCAACTTTTTGATCGGCATAATCTCGTGAACCAATGATTCCCGTTTCGGCTGGGGTTAAAGTTACCGTCGCTCCGTAGGCTCTCATCGTTAATGTTCGTTCAATGGTAGAATCTTCAGGTAGTACCAATTCGATTTCAATATTAAAAAGCTGAGCAATCATAGCCAATGCAATTCCGGTATTGCCACTAGTAGCTTCGATGAGTTTGACTCCTTTTTTGATGTCGCCTCTATCTAATGCAGCTTTAATCATGTTGTATGCCGCGCGGTCTTTTACGCTACCGCCAGGATTATTCCCTTCTAGTTTTAATAAAAGTTTGACATTTTTATTTTTCACTAGGTGGCTTGATTTTACTAATGGCGTGTTGCCTATCAATTGAAGTAAAGGGTATGCTTTCATTGGGTATAATTTGTAATACAATTTTAAACTTTCTTTTTTGCTTGCTCCAACCGTGAAACCGTTTTTAATTTGGTTAAGTTGATTCAGCCGATTATCGCAGAAAGTTTTTTTGAATAAAATGTTTTATCTCGCTCAAATCTATTTGAGATGGCGCAAAGGTATTGAACAATTTTTAGACGGCCTTACGCTTACGCAAAAAGCTGAAAGACGAATTCAATCCAATTTGTTAGAAAAAGCGTTTGAAAAGGAAAATACCACTTCAACTTTTCTTGTTTGTAAGTGTCGAAACTTTTTTCAAAAAAGGAATTTTAAAAATGTTTGTAGTAGTAACCGGCAATCATGATCGATGCATTGATGATAGCCAAAATAACAATTGCCTTGGAGTAATTTCCTTTTTTGTGAACAGCGTTCAAAAGAAGCGAAGCTATAAAAATTAAGCTTGTAAAAATGGCTGGATACATTTCGAAAGCAGCTTTAAATTGACTTTGAAAAAGTAACAATAAACTTCGTTGAAAACCGCAGCCCAAACACTCAATTCCGAAGAGTGTTTTGCTTAAACAAGGTAGCATGAAATTTTGTAGATCTTCGAGTTTCATAAAGTACAATATTACAAAAAAGATCAGAAACTTTTTTTAGAATAAAAGAGGCAATTTTAAATTCAGTACTTTTGGAAACTGATATTTTTAAAGATGAAAAAAATAGTACTTCTGATAATGGTAGTTGCAATAGCAGTAGCTTTCAACGAGCAAGTAAGCAAAGAAAAAAACGTGTACATAATGGTGGTTGCAATTCTAGTTTTCATGTTTGGCATGATGAAATTGAGCGCAAAAACACCAAGTAAAAATCAAGATAACGACGATGACAATGATAACTAAAGGCGATAGAGTAGAGGTGTTGGATGATGCCATCTCCGGACGCGTGTTGAGCGTTCAAAACAACCAAGTTACAATAGAAACAGAGGATGGTTTTACGATGACATTTTTTGTCAACGAATTAATTAAAGTAAACGATTCCAGTAATTTACTTAATGATATTAAAAGAATTAATGTAAGTGAGGTTGCAAAGCAAAAAGAAATTCCAAAACCGCGTAGTTTTATGAAAGAAAAGAAATCAAAGCACGAAATTGCAGCTCCAGAATTCGATTTGCACATTGAAAAATTGGTGCCTAACAAACGCGGGATGTCAAATTACGATATCTTGAATTTGCAAACGGAAACGGCCAAAAGACATATTGAATTTGCCATCAGAAACAGAATTCCGAGAATCATTTTTATTCACGGCGTTGGTGAAGGAATCTTAAAATCGGAGTTGGATTTTTTATTGGGTCGCTATGATAATATCGATTTTAGAGATGCCAATTATCAAAAATATGGTTTAGGTGCTACCGAAGTTTTTATCAAACAAAGCGCCATGTAAATGCTTTTTTATTACTTTTTTTAAGCACAAAAAAAATCCCAAATTCTAGTTTATTGGTATCAAATACCATCTAGAATTTGGGATTTTTTGCCTTAAAAAAACCGTGTTTTTTTAGCCGATTTTCACTCCTAATTTGTGGTTAAAAGTTCGCCGTAAATATAGTTGTCACCTAGTAAAAAATCATTATTTCCTTTCTTCATTTTAACCTTTTTTAGAACAATTGTATGTTTAAATCCGTTACCAAAAGAGGTGGTTGTTACTTCAATTATACCGCTAGTATCGGCAACTCCGGCATCGCCTAACCATTCTTCATTAACAACAGGAGTTGCTGGATAAGTAGTATTGCAGAAGTAGTCGTCAGTTAATAAACCGCCAAATAATCGGTAAGTAAGTTTATTTGTTGTAGCACTAATTAACGCTGTTCTTGGAGTATTTAAAGGCGTTGGTGTATTACTTATCAGGCTTGGGTCGATGTCTAAAATTAAAGCTTCGGCGCTATTTCTGTCGTAAACTTGTTTTGATGTTGGACATTGTTTTAGCGCTTTTGTAAAAGCAAATGGCAAAGTGGTAGCCGTAGTTTTGTAGTCTCCAAAAGCAAATTTTTCATACACTTGGGTGCCATTTTCTTTATCAAAGGTGATGTTTTTAAAACTTATATTGTGATTGTATCCAGTTATTCTGGTACTGTTATCAGTTGTGTTTGGAGGCTTAATCGCAGTGGTATTAATCACAATTATGCCACCGTCTTTTGCGGTCCATTGGTTGGCAACAACTGGATTTGCTGGTGGGATCGTTTCGCATAAAGTGGCCGAAGTTACAGTTCCGTTGTAAAATCGGTATAAAACACGGTTGGTCGAGCTGATAATGATTTCTTGACGACCGGCCTCGGTAGGAAAAGTAATTCCTGTAGCATCAATTATCAAAGCTTCATTATCTTTTATTTTGTAAATGATGTTGTTGTTAGCACATTTTGCTGGTACAGCATCGTCAAAACTAAGGTCTTCTTGTATTAAATCTCCGTCGTCACAACTGCTAAATAGCAGGGCTAGCGTTACTAGGCTCAATAATTTTTTCATTTTGTTTTCTATTTGAAACAAAAATATAATTTTTAATCTGTTCCAAATCGATTCCGTTTCAAAATTCCCGTTTTTAACAAGATATTGTATAAAGTGAATATCATTTTTGAACCAATAGCTTGCTTTTAGAAAGAGTTTGTATTGCGGATTTAGCCAACATAAATCAGTATCTTTGCAGCTATTTTATATCTTACATGGGACGAAATAAGTATTACGCAGCGGCCTTTGCGGCTTTCTTTATTTGGGGTTTTTTTAGTTTTGCTCTTAAGCCTTTACAAGATTACCCTTCACTCGATATTTTGTTCTATCGCGTTTTTTTTAGTGTGGCTATAATGATCTTGATAAATATTGTTTTCAGAAGAAAAGTAGTTGCTCAAAATTGGCGTTATTTAAGTGGATTACCACGAGCTGAAAAACGCAATGCAGTTGTTATGACTTTGGGCGGCGCTGTTTTTTTATCTAGTAATTGGTTTATTTATATTTACGTGATGAACCATGTAAGTGTCAATGCGGCTTCGTTGGCATATTTAATATGTCCTATTTTAACCACGGTGTTAGCGTTTTTTTTGTTAAAAGAACAGTTGAGCAAATGGCAATGGTTTGCTGTTTTTGTAAGTTTTGTTAGTTGTATACTATTAGGATATGGTCATTTTAGCGCTATTTTCTATAGCCTTTTGACAGCAGCGACCTATGCTTTTTATATTATTAGTCAACGAAGAAATACTGATATCGATAAGTTTTTAGGGCTTACCATTCAGTTGTGTTTTACTGCGCTTGTTCTAGCTCCTTTTTATCCTGCGTATAGCGGAACGATCCCAACAGCGCCTTTGTTTTATGGATGTATGGCTATGATAGTAGTGTTTTTTACAGTCATACCTTTATTTTTAAACTTGTATGCGCTAAAGGGAATAAGTTCTTCTGCTGTTGGGATTATGATTTATATTAACCCAATTATTAATTTTTTGTTGGCTATTTTTTATTACCAAGAAGAAGTAAGTTTTATGCAATTGCTATCATACTTTTTAATTTTAGTTTCGATTGTAATTTTTAATGAAAAAATATTGTTTACTAAGAAGAAATCCAATTTGACAGAACAAATTGATTAGATTCTTTCCATTTATTAGTTATCATTATGAACAAAGTATATCTCGATAACGCTGCAACCAGCGCCCTGCGACCAGAAGTAATTCAGGAAATGACGCGTGTTTTAACACAAGAATATGGCAATCCTTCATCAACACATAGTTTAGGTAGAACGGCTAAAAACACTTTAGAATTAGCTCGAAAATCAATCGCTAAAAATTTGAATGCCACAGCGCAAGAAATTATTTTTACCTCAGGAGGCACAGAAGGTAATAATTGGATTCTTCGTGCTGCGGTACGTGATTTGAAAGTTACTCGTATAATTACCAGTAAAATAGAGCATCATGCGGTTTTGCACGCAGTTTGGGCTTTGCAAAATGAATTTAATATTGCAGTTGATTACGTTCAGTTGCAAGCTGATGGTTCGATTGATTTAACGCATTTAGTAGAGTTGTTGAGTGAGGATCATAAAACTTTGGTCAGCTTAATGCATGTTAATAATGAAATTGGTAGCGTACTTGATCTGCATCGTGTGGGGCAAATTTGCAAAGAGCACTCGGCTTTATTTCATACAGATGCGGTACAGTCAATTGGAAAGGCATCTTTTGATTTGAGTGAATTATCAGTTGATTTTTTGGTAGCAAGCGCTCACAAATTTCATGGTCCAAAAGGGGTAGGTTTTATTTTCGTTCGAAAAAATTCAGGATTGCAGCCTTTGTTTTTCGGTGGCGAACAAGAAAAAGGTTTGCGTGCCGGTACCGAAGCTTTACATCAAATTGCCGGAATGTCTTGCGCTCTAGCTTTGAGTTATGAGCATTTGATAAAAGAGGAAGAATATATCCAATCTTTAAAAGCATATCTATTAGAATCACTGCAAAACTCGTTTCCAGATTTTAAGGTAAACGGCCCCACTAGTAGTTTTTACACTGTTGTGAATATCCTTCTACCATTTTCTGAGGATAAAACAGCCATGATTTTATTTCACTTGGATATGAAAGGTATTGCTGTTTCTCGCGGTAGTGCTTGTCAATCAGGAAGTATAAAACCATCACATGTATTGGCTGAAATACTTTCAGGAGATGATTTAAAAAAACCAAGTTTACGTGTTTCTTTTAGTCACTTCAACACTCGCGAAGATATTGATTTGTTTGTACAAGCACTTCTTCAGATTTAAAACGGCGATGGATTTTAGGATAATTAAATATTGCTTTAGAACTGTGTATTAATTTATGGAAATGCATACCATTGTGTTCTTGATTAAAACTTTATTTTCTTGCTTTTAATAGAAAAATTTCGTGCTATAACTTATTGTTTTTCATTGATAATGCTTTTTAATTCGTCAAGCGTAATCGGTTTTACGAGGTAGTTGCTTACCGCATCATAAGTTTTTGCTCTTTCAACATCTGCGGGATCAATTGAACTCGTCATGATGTAAATTGTAATCGGGTTTTTACATGGAATTTTTACAAACTCATCTAAAAATGTCCAACCGTCCCATATTGGCATGTTCAAGTCTAATAAAATTAAGTCGGGTAGTTTTTGATTTGTAATAATTATGGATTTCAAATTATCGAAAGCCTCTTTTCCATTTCTGAAAATCATAAAACTTTGACAAAAATCTGCAATTTCCATAATACGTTTGGTGCCAAATACAAAGATTGGGTCATCGTCAATAATACATGCAATATCAATTTTAGGCATAATTAAAATATATTTTAAAGGTTGTCCCTTTGTTAATTTCACTTTCTATTTCTACTTTTCTGCCAAGGGCTTCAATTTGATTTTTGGTTATAAATAGTCCAATTCCACGGGCATCTTCATTGCCATGAAAAGTCTTGTACATGCCAAATACCTTGTCTCCATTTTGTTTTAGGTCGATCCCAATTCCGTTATCAGTAATGCACAGCACTGCCTGGTTTTTTTTATTTACCAAAGATAATTTTATAGTAGGAGGATAAATTGTTGACCTGTACTTGATTGCATTGGATAAAAAATTCAATAAAATACTATCTACATAGGCTGGAATTCCTTTGATGAAAACATCATTTTGAATCTCATTTTGGATTTCTACATGAGCACTATTAATCAAGGCTTGTAGATTTTGAATACCGGATGCTATTGAGTTTTTGAGATTAACATCGATTAAATTATCGTTTATAGTAGTATTCATCAGCACTACTTCGTTCAAGTGCGCAATAGTCTCCTTTAGATTATTAGAGGCGGTATCAAGTAATTGAATGATTTCGTTTTCTGCTAAATCGGTATTTTCGTAATGCAATAAATCTAGCATCATCGCAATATTTCCTGAATGTGATCTAAGATTGTGTGATACAATATGAGCAAAGTTTTTTAAGCGTTCATTTTGATCTTTCGTTACTAATAATAATGATTGAATTTCCTCTTCAGCCCTTTTTTGAGATGTAATATCAATTATTTGGGATATAAAATACAAAGGTTTTTGATTGTCATCTCGTACTAATGATGCAGCTAGGGTGATATGTACAATGTCACCGTTTTTGCAAATGTATCTTTTCTCGATATGATAAAAATCAATATCACCCGCTATAAGTTCGTTTAGTAATTTTAAATCAGCATCGAGGTCTTCAGGATGAGTAATGTCTTGAAATGTAATTTTCATTAGCTCTTGTTCTGTATAACCAATAATGTTGCAAAGGCTTTGATTTACCTTTATCCATTTTCCTTTCTCATTAAGTAGTGCCATTCCAATGGCTGCATTTTCAAAATTCCCTCTGAACGCTTCTTCACTAATTCTAAATGCCTCTTCAGTCTTTTTTCTATCTGTGATGTCTTCCGTGAACATGATCAGTCCGCCGATTGTTTTTGAGTCTGAATACCAAGGTTTAACTAACCATTTTATCCATTGCACTGTACCATCTTGACGAAGAAACGGTTCAGCTTCATTTTCTTCAATGCTGCCCTGCAAACATCTTTGGTGTGTTTTTTTCCAAACTTCACTGATTTCAGGAAAGATATCGTAATGACAAACTCCTACTATTTCTTTTCCTCGTAAACCGTATTCGACAATCCATTTTTCTGAGCAAGCAATATAATTCAGTTCAGTATCAAACATCGCTATTGCAGTAGGTGTTTGCTCAATAAATGATTTATTACTTTCAAAAACTTTTTTTGATTTGGTTATATTAACACTAGTACCAAACAAAATTAGTGGGTCTCCTTTTTGGGTTCTATTTATAATTCTACCATGATTTAACGTCCAGATCCAATCACCGTTTTTGTGGCGCATTCTGCACTCAATATCATAGGAATCGAGTTTTTTTTCAAAACATTCTTGAATTTTTTTTTCACAAACTGCAACATCATCTGGATGAGCTAGGCTTGTCCAAGTATGAATGTTTATTGGTTGCAAATCATCTAAACTATATCCTAGCATGTTTGCCCAACTACTGCTTATTTTGATGTTTTCGGTTGAGATATTCCACTCCCATGTTCCTAATTTAGTGCCCTCGATTACAGTTTGTAATTTTTCTTTTTCTTTTATCAGTGCAACTTTTGCTTTCTTTTCCGTTGTAATGTCTTGAAAAGTTCCAAATATTTTGACACAAATACTATTTTCAATCACTGCTTGACCAATAGCGCGCACCCATTTTGAATTATTGTTATGAGTGATAATTTCTAGTTTTACATCGTATGGTGTACCATCAGTAACGCATGAGGTGAACTTTGAAATAATTTCTTCTCTGGAATCACCTTCTTTGTAAAAATTGATAGCTGTGTTTAAATTGGGTTGATAATCTAAGGGTGTTTCATGGATTACTTTTGTCATTCTGCTCCAATGAAGTTCATGACGTAACATGTCTATTTCCCAATAACCAATTAAAGCTGCTTCGTTGCATCGTTCTAATAATTCTTCTTGGTATTTTAGGTAGGTAATGTCAATGTGGGCGCCCAACATTCGTATTGGCTTACCATTTTCATCTCGAATGGCTTTTCCGGTACATTTTATCCATTTGGTAGAACCATTTTTATGCTGGTATCTACAAATTTGATTATAGGTATGGTTGGGATCATGTAAATGTTTGTTCATGTTGCTCATAGCAACAGCCAGGTCCTCTGGAAAAATTATGTTTTGCCAAGCACTTGTTTTATGAGGCATTTCTGCAGGATCATAACCTAAGGTTGTCCAAAATTTAGGATTCATCCACTCTTCTTCTGGATTTTCTAAATCCCAATACCATAGACCATCGAGTGCCGATTCTTGAATAAAATCAAAAATGGTATCATCTTTTTTAATGAGGTTGTATACTTCGTCTTTTAGGTAGCTCATTGATCTAAAACAAATTATTCCTTCTCAAATATAAAATTATTTTCAAACAATATGGTTATCAAATCAATTTTCTTAGGTTTCATAACTAATTATTTAATGATTTATTTTCGGACCTAAATAATTATGCGTGTGGATGTTTTAAACTGCAACAATTGTAATTTTTAATGGCTTTTGACTTTTGCCGCTCAATACGCTTACAGGATTTGTTTTTTATTTTTAGTTGTTTTAAAGCTTTAGATCGTGTATGAAAGAAGAAGTTTATCATATCACAATTACTCTCCAAAGCTTAATCTCCATAAATATTATTTTTAATCATTTTGTTATGCCAGGATTAGGCTGGTTGTGAAGTGTTGTTGTGCAATTAAAAAAGCCGCTACAAATTAATGCAGCGGCTTTCAGAGGGAATATATATAGAGGTAATTATTTTGGCATCACTACGCTATCAATAGCGTGAATTACTCCATTTGAAGCAGCTACATCAGCTAAAACAACTGTTGAAGTAGCTCCGTTTGCATCGGTTAAAATTACTTTTCCGTCTTTTAGGCTTAGAACGATAGTTCCTCCTTGTACTGTTGTCACAGTAAATTTACCATTTCCTTTTGTAATGGCTTCTGTTACAGCAGCAGCATCAAATTTTCCTGCTACAACATGGTAAGTTAATACAGCTTTTAATTTTTCTAAACTTTCAGGTTTCAATAAAGTATCTATTGTTCCTGCAGGCAATTTATCAAAAGCGGCATTATTAGGTGCAAATACTGTGAATGGTCCTTCACCACTTAATGTTTCGGCTAGTCCAGCAGCTTTTACAGCGGTTACTAAAGTAGAAAAGTCAGCATTTCCAGCTGCTACACCAACAATATTTGGAGTTTCTGTTACTACTGTGCTATCTACTGCTACAGCAGTTGAATCAACAGCTTCTGTAGTTTCAGCAGCTTTCTTTTCTCCGCACGATGTGGTCAAAGCTCCAACCACCATTAATGCACTAATTGTTTTTACAAATTTCATAAGGTTTATTTTAGATTGTTAAATTAAGATGTTCAAATGTAAGCATTAATACAATCTGTTTAACATATTTAACAAAATATTAAACAAAAAATAATCTATTAGTTTTTTACTAGAGTAAATTAACCCTCTATTCTATATGTAAAAGTTGAATGTATTGCTATTTAGTTATTTGCGTTCTAGATAGTAAAAGATTCTGCCATCTGAAAAATTCGTTAAATTAATGTTGTTGCCAGTTGCTGTGATTTCAAACATATACCTTATTCCATCAATTATTAGAACTTTTCCTTTTGGTTCCTGTAAATCTTGATTAAAGTAATTTTCGAGCAATAATGAGTAATTGTAGTTCCCCAAAGCATGAAGAGGTGTATCTTTTTTAATGGAAACGGTAGCTCCGTCAAAAGTAAATTCGGTGTTGCTGCGATCAAGTACAACTGTCGCATTATTTTTTTGTTGCACGACTTGCTTTAAAACCCATGTTCCTTTTATTTGTTTTTCGGGATTTTTAAAATCATCCTCAGGATTACAGGAAATAAGAGTGAAAAGGAAAATAACTAGTAACGATAAAATTTTTTTCATAGTATATTTAAGTAATTGATTTAGATAGCAATTTATGAATAAAATTTCGAAGTCACTTTAATTTTATTAAAAAAAAACCGACTTAAAATTTATAAGTCGGTTGTCATAAGAATTAGACAAATAATCCTTCGATGCTAAGATAATGTTCTCCGGTGTCGTAACAAAAAGTGAGGACGGTAGCATTTTCTGGAATCTCACTTAATTTTTGTGCTACTGCGGCAAGCGATGCACCTGAAGAAATACCTATAAACATACCTTCTTCTTTTGCAGCGCGTTGTGCGTAGGTGAAAGCTTCGTCTTTGCTAACTTGAATACTTCCATCGAGCAAATTGGTATGCAGATTTGTTGGAATAAACCCAGCGCCAATTCCTTGAATAGGGTGCGGGGCAGGAGCTCCGCCGCTTATAACCGGAGATGCTTCGGGTTCGACAGCAAATACTTTTAAGTTCGGGAATTTTTGTTTTAAAATATCTGCACAACCTGTAATATGTCCGCCTGTACCTACGCCTGTAATCAAATAATCAATTCCGTCCGGAAAAGCAGCAATGATTTCTTGAGCCGTAGTTTGTTGGTGAATTGCAATATTAGCAGGATTTTCAAATTGAAGAGGCGACCATGCATTTGGCAATTCTGCGACCAATTCTTGGGCTTTTTCTATCGCGCCTTTCATACCTTTTTCGCGAGGTGTGAGTACAAATTCTGCACCGTACAAACTCATTAAACGGCGTCTTTCAATTGACATCGATTCAGGCATTACCAAAATCAATTTGTATCCTTTTACGGCTGCCACCATTGCAAGTCCAATTCCGGTATTTCCAGAAGTCGCTTCAATGATTACGCCGCCGGCAATTAGTTTTCCACTAGTTTCGGCATCTTCAATCATAGCCAATGCAATACGATCTTTGATGCTTGCCCCAGGATTGGCGCGCTCTAATTTGATGTACACATTGTGTTTTTCTCCAAACAAGCGATTGATTTTGACATGTGGCGTGTTGCCAATGGTTTCGAGTATATTGTTGTATTTTGTCATTTCTTTATATAGTAAAAAAGTTAATATCCTTGGTTTCCTGTTGATTTAAAACCGTGTTTTTATTAGATTGCATTACAAATGAGTATGGATTAACGCTTTTTGTTATAAAAGTATTTCCTCCAATAATACTATGATTACCAATAATTGTGCTACCACCTAAAATAGTAGCATTGGCATAAATAATTACATGATCTTCAACCGTTGGGTGGCGTTTTTTTTCTTGCATGCTTTTTTCTACTTGCAAGGCGCCAAGTGTAACTCCTTGATAAACGCTAACGTGTTTGCCTATCACAGTAGTCTCACCAATTACAATACCTGTACCATGATCAATCATGAATGGTACGCCAATAGTAGCATTTGGATGAATATCGACACCCGTTTTACTGTGTGCATATTCTGTAATTATACGTGGTAGTAGGCAAGGAGTTCTTTTTGCGATGGCATTGGCAATTCGGTACACTTCAATAGCAAAAAATCCGGGATAGGAATTGATGATTTCTTGAATGCAATCCGCAGCAGGGTCAGTATCCAGAATAGCTTGTGCATCAGCCTGCATGTTTGCGTAAAGTTCAGGCAAGCTGTTGTAAAACGCCTCAGCATCGTCTAAGATGGTGTTGGTAGGTTTATCTTTTACGATTTCAGATAAAATACTGATAAAATCGGCCTTGTTTTGATTTAGTAATACTTCTATCTGTAGCGTTTCCAAAGCCTTTTCAGGGAATAATATTTTGAATAAATCATCAATCCATTTAATGATTTTGGTCGAATCGATTGCTCGTACCCAATTGTTGTTCTGGTTTTCGCTTAAAAGGGTAGAAAATCGTTTGTTTTCTGCTGTCATTGCTGTAAAATAAGTTCAATAAAAAAGTGGCTCAACCCACCATTTACAAAGATAAAGTAGATTTGCTTAGAATGTAGGTTACATTTTGTAAATAATTGTTAATGTACAAAAATTAAACAAATAGATTAAATCGTGTTGTTTTGGATAAAAAAAATCCGATTAGCATTTTGAGCCAATCGGATTTTTTTGTTTTAAAAAGTGTGGTCTTACAAGTGAATCACTTCTCCGTAAGCATCAGCAACAGCTTCCATTACTGCTTCACTCATTGTAGGGTGTGGGTGAATGGCTTTTAAAATTTCATGACCTGTAGTTTCTAGTTTACGAGCTACAACTGCCTCAGCAATCATGTCTGTTACACCAGCACCAATCATGTGGCATCCTAACCATTCGCCATATTTTGCGTCAAAAATTACTTTTACAAAACCATCTGGTGTTCCAGCTGCTTTTGCTTTACCTGATGCTGAGAATGGGAATTTACCAATCTTTAATTCGTATCCTCTTTCTTTTGCTTGTTTTTCAGTTAATCCAACTGATGCAATTTCAGGAGTAGCATACGTACAACCTGGAACATTTCCGTAATCAATTGGTTCTACATGAAGACCAGCAATTTTTTCTACACAGTTAATTCCTTCAGCAGAAGCAACGTGCGCTAATGCTTGCCCCGGAGTAACATCGCCAATAGCGTAGTAACCTGGAATGTTTGTTGCATTGAATGCGTTTACCAAAATTTTATCTTTATCAGTAGCGATACCTACTTCCTCTAGTCCGATGTTTTCAATGTTGGTTTTGATTCCAACCGCTGAAAGCAAAATGTCAGCTTCAAGAACTTCTTCTCCTTTAGCTGTTTTTACAAATGCTTTTACTCCAGCACCAGTGGTATCAATACGCTCTACAGAAGAGTTGGTCATGATTTTAACTCCTGCTTTTTTCATAGAACGTTCCATTTGTTTAGAAATGTCTTCGTCTTCAACAGGAACAATGTTTGGCATGAATTCAACAATAGTAACTTCTGTTCCCATTGCGTTGTAGAAATGAGCAAACTCAACTCCAATTGCCCCAGAACCTACAATAATAATAGATTTAGGTTGTGTTGGCAAAGTCATTGCTTGTCTGTAACCAATTACTTTTACACCATCTTGTGGCAAGTTTGGCAACTCACGAGAGCGCGCTCCAGTAGCAATAATTATGTGATCAGCGCTGTATTCTGTAACTTTATTGTCTTTGTCGGTGACATCAACTTTCTTACCTGGTTTTAGTTTTCCAAAACCATCAATCACGTCAATTTTATTTTTTTTCATCAAAAATTGAACTCCTTTGCTCATCCCGTCTGCAACAGAACGGCTGCGTTGCACCACAGCAGGGAAATCTTTATCAAATGAAGAAACAGTTAATCCGTAATCCGAAGCATGTTTTAAATAATCAAAAACTTGAGCTGATTTAAGCAATGCTTTTGTTGGAATACATCCCCAGTTCAAGCACACACCACCTAAGTTTTCTTTTTCAATAACTGCTACTTTAAAGCCTAATTGCGATGCTCTAATAGCTGTAACGTAACCACCAGGACCACTTCCTAAAACTATAATATCGTATTTCATTGTAAAGTTTTTTTGTTTTTTTTATTGTTGAAAATCTAGCACCTCTACCACTGCAATTTACGAGTGGTTCGAAATACTTTTCGGGTAGCAAAATTAAGGATTTATTTTAAAAAAAATTAACCGTTTTACAAGTTTATTAGCTTTGTTGATAGCCATAATGGGATCATTTCATTTTTAGATAGGCTTCCACATAATTTGTGGTCGAAAAATATTCGTCCTTTATCTTTTTTAAATGTTTGATTACAATCGCTTGTTCAGGGTGAGTAGGGTCGAGGCAGTCTTTGATTTCAGCATCACGAACTGAAATGACAATATACCAATAACCGTCTCTAGAGGTATAATTGTTCTCAAAAATAGGGTCATTTCCTTTGTTTTGTAAACCGGCATCTACTGCAATTGGGAGTAAATTGATCGTTTTGGTGACTCTTTCTCTTTCAAAAAACGACATATAAAATGTCTTTTTGTCGATAACAATAGGAACATTTGCATCGACATTGCTATGTTTTAAATTGTACTTTGTATTGATGAAATTGTAAAATTCATCTGCCTTTTTTTTGTCTTCAAATACAAAACCGTAGCAATTGGGCAGGTCTTTTTTGAATTTTTTGGCTTGTACAATTTTGTCACCCTCAATTTTAGGGGCAATTTTTATTGGGATACACGAATAGAAGAGTAGAATCAAGAAAGAAAGTCCAATTTTTTTCACTTGCTTAAGTATTATAGTAACAATATTTTTAAGTAAATGTAAGGATTTTATTTGTATTCAGAAACAAATTGCGATTCATATAAGTTTTTATAATAACCACTCTCGCGATTAATTAATTCTTGGTGCGTGCCTTGTTCTACAATCAACCCTTTGTCCATCACCACAATTTTATCAGCGTTTACAATCGTGGCTAATCTGTGTGCAATAACAATAGAGGTGCGACCTTTTGTAATAGTTTCGGTAGCACGCTGAATCAATTCTTCAGAGTAAGTATCAATAGAGGAAGTGGCTTCGTCCAGAATTAAAATACTTGGGTTGCTCACATAAGCTCTCAAGAATGCAATTAATTGGCGTTGACCAGATGAAAGCATTACTCCACGCTCTTTAACATCAAAATCATAATTATCAGGTAAACTCATGATAAAGTCATGCACTCCAATTTTTTTGGCGGCAGCCAATACTTGTTCGCGATCAATTTCAGGATTATGTAAGGTAATGTTATTAAAGATAGTATCAGCAAAAAGGAAAACGTCCTGCAAAACTACAGCAATTTGCTTGCGTAACGAACCCAAAGTATAGTTCTCTATATTTTGATTGTCAATATAAATCGAACCGCTGTTTATTTCATAAAAACGATTCAGTAAGTTGATTATAGTTGATTTTCCTGCTCCAGTTGATCCTACAATAGCAACTGTTTGGCCGGCTTGCACTTCAAGGTCGATGCCTTTGATTACTTCTTCTTCCGGAATGTACCCAAAACGAACTTTATTGAAAGTTATGGCACCATTAAATGTAGGTGCTTCGATAACACCAGTATCTTGAATTTGATTTTGGGTATCTAAAATGTCAAAAACACGGTTGGCTGCAATCATTCCCAATTGCATTTCGTTGAATTTATCAGCAATTTGTCGCAATGGATTAAATAACATACCAATAAACATCGTGTATGAAAACAAATCTCCAAAAGTGGTAAAGTTATCTCCATTTAAAATCTTGATTCCTCCGTAAAGCACAATAAATCCTAAAGTTAATGACGAAATGATATCTGCAATAGGGAAGAAGATGGAGTTGTATAAAATGGTTTTAATCCACGCTTTTTTGTGTTTGTCGTTAATCTCTTTGAACTTTTCGGATTCAATATTTTCTCTATTAAAAAGCTGAACAATCTTCATTCCGGTAACACGTTCTTGCACGAAGGAATTCATATTGGCAATTTGAGTACGAACTTCTTCAAAAGCTATTTGCATTTTTTTCTGAAAAATACGAGTGAAAAATACCAAAATAGGCATGGCTACAATAACAATCCAAGTCAATGTCCAATTCATATAAAACATGAAACCAAGCACAACTACCATTTTCATCAAGTCGCTAATAATCATAAACAAACCTTGACTAAAAATACGTGCAATAGACTCAATGTCAGATACACTTCGCGTTACCAACTGCCCAACAGGAACGTGGTCAAAGTATTTCATTCTGAAACTCAAGATGTGTTGAAATAATTTGGTACGAATGTCTTTTACAATATCTTGCCCGAGCCAGTTGGCCCAAAATACAAAGTAAAATTGTGAAAAGACTTCTAATAACAACACAATTCCCATCAAGGTTACATACAACAGCAAGCCTTTTTGATCTTCGGTTGCAATGTAAGCATCAACGGTTTGCTTGAGCAAATACGGTCGCAATGCTGCAAAAATAGAGAGTGAAATGGCAAATATTATTACGCCATTAAAACGCCATTTGTATGGTTTTGTAAACTTTAAAATGCGACTAAACAGTCGGGTATCAAATGCTTTTGCTTTCATATTTTTTTTGGAGCTATTTACTTCGTCAATTCGCTTTGCTCGTGTCTGCTATTCGTTTCAAATATAATTTACTGAACTTCTACTAAAATAAAAGTCTAGGAATTTAATCAAGGCTATTCCGTGATATAATCGTATTCTATTTTGGTTAAAAACAACCCATGTGCTGGTACCGAAAATCCAGCTTTATCTCGGTTTTTACTTTCTATTATTGCTGAAAAATCAGCAAGTGTAATCTTGTGTAATCCTACGTTAACTAATGTCCCAACTATCGCGCGAACCATATTGCGCAAAAATCGATTGGCCGAAATGGTAAAAACCAAATTACCGTTGTTTGCGGTCCAATAGGCTTCAAAAACGGTACAATCAAACGTATTAACATCTGTGTTTACTTTTGAGAAGCACTGAAAATTAGTATGAGCCAGCAGTATTTGCGCCGCTTGATTCATTAATTCTAAATCAAGTGCTTGATGAAAATACCAACTTTGTTCTTGTAAAAAGGCATTTTTAAAGGTGTTAATGTGGTATTCGTAGGTACGTTTACTAGCATCAAACCGGCAATGAGCATCATTATGAACTAATTTTACTGCATAAATGACAATATCCTTTGGTAAATACGAGTTCAGTTTGTGAACTAAAGTTGGCTCGTTGATTGGAGTATCATAGTCAAAGTGGGCATACATTTGTGTGGCGTGAACACCAGTATCTGTGCGGCCTGCTCCCATAACGCTTATGGTTGTGTTTAAGACAACCGAAAGTGCTTTGTTGAGTGTTTCTTGAACCGATGCGGCATTGGGCTGGATTTGCCAACCGTGATAATGTGTGCCATTGTAGGCGAATTTGATAAAATACCTCAATTCTTTTTTTTTGAAAGCACAAAGATACTTATTAATTTTTGCGCTAGGAAGTAGCAAATGCCAAAGTTTGTTAAGATTAGATTAGGCGTTCTTACTGACCGAATAATGGCTATTTTTGTCGAAAATTCTAGCCCAGATAGCAGCGGTATCTCACGATTCTAAAAAACAAGGCTTTTTTGCCGTAGTTTTTTTGATCGGGAATAAAGCGGATAGCTGGAAAAAGCTCCTAAATATAAAACATTGAAAAAAATTCTTCTACTCTCGGATACGCACAGTCATGTTGATGATGTTATTTTAAAATATGTGGCACAAGCTGATGAAGTATGGCATGCTGGCGATATTGGCAATTTGGAGGTAACTGACAAAATTAAAGCGTTAAAACCTTTGCGGGGCGTTTATGGTAATATTGATGATGCGAAAGCGCGTTTGGAGTTCCCATTGCACCAGCGTTTTTTGTGTGAGGATGTAGATGTTTGGATCACGCACATTGGCGGTTATCCCGGTAAATACAGCGCGGCAATCAAATCAGTTTTGGTAACCAATCCTCCTAAGTTGTTTATTTGCGGACATTCGCATATTTTGAAAGTGATATTTGATAATCAATTTCAGGTATTGCATTTGAATCCGGGTGCTGCAGGTAAAAGTGGTTTTCATCAAATGCGAACGATGTTACGTTTTGTAATTGACGGGGCTGCGATTAAGGATATGGAGATTATTGAGTTGGGTAAACGGGGTTAGATTTCTTTTTTTGATATAGAATTGGGATAATTAGCTGAATTTTAGATCCTTCGTTTAGTTTTGAATTGATTTGTATGCTACCTTTTAAGTTGTTAATTCTTGCCTTAATTTGATTGATACCAAAACCTTCAAGAACTTGAAAATTTTTTGAGTCGAAGCCTTTTCCGTTGTCTTGAATATTTACATGTAGAACATTATCGATCTCATGAAGCTCGAGCGATGCTTTGCTGGCCTCACTGTGCTTAATGATGTTGTTAAGTAGCTCCATAACAATAAAATAGATTTTAATTTCAAACTCATCATTGTAACGATCGTTTCTTTTTTCTTTAGCTATAAAGTCAAATTTAAGAATGGAATTTGAATTTTTTTCGCACAAATCTTCAAGCGCTTCAAATAAACCGAAACGTGCCAAGATAGATGGCATGAGTTCATGTGATAAATCGCGAACTTGATCGTGCGCATTTTCAAGTATTGCTTTTGTTTTTGTTATTTCTGGAAATTCGGTACTGTTTTGAACTGAAAATACTTGTAGTTGCATTCCAGCCGAGGATAGTAATGCACTAATATTGTCGTGTAAAAAGGAAGCTATTTTTTTGCGTTCTAATTCTTGTCCGTTGATTGAGGCGTTAATGATGTTTTCTTGAACCTTACTTTTTAAATAATTGAGTTTATTTTTGTTTTTGAGTTTAGTGTTTTGTGCCCAAATGTAAAAGAGTAGTGAAAGGAGTAAAACAATAAATACAACTACGATAACTATTTTTTTGTTTCGATCTTGTTCTTGCTGCAATTCATCCTGTTTTGTTTTGAATTCACTTTCAATTTTATCAATTTCTCTTTTGTATTCGTCAATTTGCAAATTTATACCTGCTACATTCGCTTTATTTAATTTTTCTTCGTTGTTTAGTTCGTCTGTAATTTTATTGTAGGCTGCTAAATTTTGGTAGGCTTTTTTGTATTCTTTGTTGGCAAAAAGGAATTTAGAATATTCTTGGTAAGAATAAGAAAGATCAGATTTTTCATTTCCTTTGACACCTTCCTCAATTGCTTTTTTAAAGTAAATTTCTGCTTTTTCTATATTGTTCAAATGATTTTGATACATTCCATTTAACATGTTCAATAAAACTACAGTGCTTTGGTTGCCATGTTTTAGATGTTGTTTGTTTACTTCAGTTAAATATGGTGCTCCTTTATCAAATTGATTTATATCAAAATAGGCCCAAACAATATTGAGTTTTGTTAGAACACTTTGAAAATAATCTTTAGATCTGTGGCTGTATTTTAGGGATTTTTTATAATGGTAAATTCCTATGTTGTACTGTTTTTTATCAAAACAGTAGATATTGCCTAAGTTGTTATGAATCCAGTTTTTTATTTCATCATCGTTACATTTGTTAGCGTAAAGTAACGCTTTTTGGTAATGTATAAATGCTTTATCATATTCTGATAATTGATCAAAATTTGCAGCTATGGTGTTGTAGCACTTGGCAATAAGGTAATTGTCTTTTAATTGAATAGCATTGTTCAAAGCTTTTCGTGATGTTATCAGTGATTTTTCATATTCACCATTTTGCATCAGCATGTTTGCATTTTTCTCTAAAGCAATGGTTGTACTTGAATGTGGTGGGTCAGGATGGGCTAGTACTCCCGATAAAATGCCAAAATAAAAAAGTAAAGAAAAGGCAAAACTTTGGAAAGTCATTTGGTACTACATTTAAATAATTTGATTGCAAATAGTTAGGTTTGACTATGATATTAGTTTCTTTTTCAAGGCGTATTTCACTAAGCTGATCGAGTTTTTGGCATCCAGTTTTTTCATGATATTTTTTCGATGCGTTTCGACCGTGTTCACACTAATAAATAACTGTTCGCTAATTTCTTTGCCGCTAAATTCATGTGCTATTAAAGTAATTATTTCAATTTCTCGCTCTGTGAGCATCAGACTGTCTTTTTGGTCAACAGTTTTTAGTTTAGGAATGTTTCTTGTAGCAGTATTAAAAATTTTTTCCCGGACTGATTTGCAAAAATATTCTTCGTCATTTAGTACCGCTCCAATAGCGTCGATTATATTCTCGCCCGCACATTTTTTTGTTAAAAAGCCACTTGCTCCCATTTTCATGACTTCTTTGATAATACGTAAGTCGTCATGACTTGATAAAATGATCACTTTGCACGGAAAGCCTTTTTTGTTAAATTCTTTGATAACTTGAAGTCCATCTACCTCTGGCATATTCAGATCGAGAACTAAAATATCTGCTTCGTTTTCGACTACTTCTTGGTATAATTTAGTGCCATTTAATGATGTGCCAACCACGACTAAATTTGGGTGAGTATGCAAAAGTGTTTTAATCCCGTCAATTAAAATTTGATGGTCGTCTGCAAGGTGAATTTTTACTTTGTGAGGCATAAAGCTTTTCTTAAAAGTCAAATT
>CAZMHK010000024.1:0-29248 GCA_964566045.1 uncultured Flavobacterium sp. | reverse complement strand
ATAGAAAACAAGAGGGTGCTAGGACTCTCCAGTGTGCCAGGTTTGGAAGTGGTCAGGAGCGCGGTTGTTGGCCTGCGTACTCGCGTGTAGCACGATAGGAGGCAAGTCCATTTCCATGATCGCCATGTCTTGTACAATTAAAGCATCAACTTTAATATCATACAATTGCCAAATCATCTGGCGGCAGGTTTCTAGCTCGTTATCGTACAAGATCGTGTTGATAACCACAAAAACTTGTGCATTAAAAAGGTGTGCGTACTTTACTAAAGCCGCTACATCTTCGATAGAGTTGGTGGCATTCGAGCGTGCGCCAAATTGCGGTGCACCAATATATACAGCATCAGCACCTGCGTTAATGGCTGCCATACCGTGAATGAGGTCTTTGGCGGGTGCGAGGATTTCTATTTTCTTTTTCATCTTTGGGATGATAATGGGTTAATTGCTAAAACATTAGGTTTTTTGGCTTTCGCCGAAAAAAGTGTGCAAAGGTCTAATAAATTATTCAAGATTTCTAATTCAAAACCGTATTTTTTGGATTTTATCTTTTACCATCAGCTTGTTAGCGACATTATGTAAATCATGTCTCAAATTTTGCTCTCATTTGGCATTTATTTTGGCTTTAAATAACAAAGCCTCTTGTTTGAGCAAGAGGCTTTTAGGTATATGCGTGTGGGTGTTAAACCGTTAATGCATTTTTGATGCGAGATAGCGCTTCGGTTAAAAGGGCCTCGCTTGTGGCGTAAGAGAAACGAATACAGTTTGGGTTTCCAAAAGCATCTCCGGTAACGGTAGCTACATTGGCTTGCGCCAAAAGATACATGGATACATCATTGGCGTCTTTAATTTCAGTTCCGTTCAATGTTTTTCCAAAAAATGAAGATACATCTGGGAATACATAAAAAGCACCTTCAGGAACGTTTATTTTTACACCCGGAATTTCTTTTAACAATCCAACTACTAGGTCTCTGCGACTATGAAAAGCGTTCACCATCTCTTTCAATACACTTGGGTCAGCGTCAAGAGCGGTAATTGTAGCACGTTGTGCGATAGAATTGGCTCCAGAGGTAACTTGGCCCTGAATTTTAGTACACGCTTTTGCAATAAATTCAGGTGCTCCAATGTATCCAATCCTCCAACCTGTCATGGCAAAAGCTTTGGCTACACCGTTTACAGTGATTGTTCTTTCGAGCATTCCTGGGATGGATGCAATACTGCAAAAAGTTCCTGAAAAATTGATGTGCTCGTAAATTTCGTCAGCAACTACGTAAATGTTTGGATATTTTTCTAAAACTGCCGCAAGTGCCGTTAATTCTTCGCGACTGTAAACCGATCCTGATGGGTTACATGGTGATGAAAACCACATCATTTTTGTTTTTGGTGTAATAGCTGCTTCTAATTGTTCTGGTGTGATTTTGAAATCGGTTTCTACAGATGTAGGAACTTCAACAGGAACGCCACCTGATAATTTCACAATTTCGAAATACGATACCCAGTACGGCGCTGGTAAAATTACTTCGTCACCATCATTCAGCATTACTTGAGCAATGTTGTACAACGATTGTTTAGCTCCTGTAGAAACTACAATTTGAGTAGGTTTATATTCTAAATCATTATCTCTTTTAAACTTTCTGCAAATCGCCTCCTTAAGTTCTAAGTACCCTTCAACTGGTGAATATGTACTGTAGTTTTCGTCTATGGCGCGTTTTGCTGCTTCTTTGATAAAATCAGGAGTATTAAAATCAGGTTCACCAAGGCTAAGGCTAATAATGTCTTTTCCTTGTGCTTTTAATTCTCTAGCTAAAGCCGCCATGGCAAGGGTTTGCGAAGTTGATAAGTTGTTAATTCTATCGGATAATGGATTCATTAGTATATAGTTGTAGTTAGTTTTTTTCTTTTGCTGCTATTGAAAATTAAGCAGTAATTGCTGGGTTTTGTCCCAATTCTTTCAAATGTTTGAAGTGAGCAATGACAGCGCTTCGCATTGTTTTGTATTCGTAATAAGGTAAATTGCACTCTTGAGCAGTTTCTTTTACAATTTTTGCAATTTTACCGTAGTGAATGTGACTGATATTCGGGAAAATATGGTGCTCAATTTGATGATTCAAACCACCCGTGTACCAGTTTACAATGGCATTTTTTGGCGCAAAATTAGTAGTGGTAAACAATTGGTGAATAGCCCAAGTATTTTCCATTTCGCCTAATTCGTTTGGTGTTGGATTTGTTGTTTCTTCCACAACATGCGCTAGTTGGAATACTACACTTAAGATTAATCCGGCAGTGTAATGCATCACAAAAAATCCTATTAATACTTTCCACCATATGATTCCAATTACAATTGGTAATGCAATCCAAATGGCAACATAGATAATTTTGGTAATGATTAAAGTAGTCCATAATATTTTTGGACTCTTAGCTTCTCCGTAAGATAATTTTCTTTTTAAGTAGTTACGCATTTGCTTAAAATCGGTTGTAATCGCCCAATTGAAAGTCAATAAACCGTACAAGAAAATAGAGTAATACTGTTGAAAACGGTGAAAATTATACCATTTTGCTTCTTTCGTAAATCGGATTACACGCCCAGCATCAAGATCTTCGTCATGACCAGGAATATTGGTGTAGGTGTGGTGTAATACGTTGTGTTGTACTTGCCAATTGTACACGTTTCCAGCCAATACATAAATGGTACCTCCCATAAATTTATTGATCCATGATTTGTTCGAATAGGATCCGTGATTTCCATCATGCATCACATTCATTCCAACACCTGCCATACCAATTCCCATGACGATTGTCAATAAAAGGTGTGCCCAAAATGGCATATCCAGTGTTAATATTAAGAAGTAAGGAGCTAGAAAAACAGTGAATAAAATGATGGTTTTTAAATACAGTTTCCAGTTTCCTGTTTTTTGAATGTTGTTTTCTTTAAAGTAGTTGTTAACCCGTGAGTTAAGCGTTCTGAAAAATTTCAAGCTATCTTGCTTAGCGAAAGTGGGCGCAGTGTTATTCATATAATTGTGATAAAGTTCAAAGGTAATTATTATAAATTTTTGGATATACAAAATTGGCATAAATATTTTAACTGTAAAGTATTACTTTTGTTAAAAAAAAGAAGAGATGGACGAGATTCTTAAGTGTTTTCCTAATTTGACACCAATTCAAATCGAACAGTTTCAAAAATTAGATGCGCTGTATCACGATTGGAACCAAAAAATAAATGTGATTTCTAGAAAAGATATTGATGCTTTGTATACCAAACATATTTTACACTCACTTGGTATTGCAAAAGTGATGACTTTTGAACCAGGAACTTACGTTTTAGATGTGGGAACGGGTGGTGGATTTCCGGGAATTCCGTTGGCGATTCTTTTTCCGGAAACTAGATTTTATTTGATTGATGTTATTGCCAAGAAAATAAAAGTGGTTCAGGCTGTTGCCGAAGGTTTAGAGTTGAAAAACGTAAAAGCAGAGCAAATTCGCGCGGAAAATGTAAAAGGTGATTTCGATTTTATCGTGAGTCGTGCCGTTACCAATATGCCTGATTTTGTTTCTTGGGTAAAAACAAAAATTAAAAAACAAAACAAACACGAATTGAAAAACGGAATCCTTTATTTAAAAGGAGGCGACTTAACCGAAGAATTAAAAGATTTTCCAAAAGCTACCGAGTACAACTTAGCAGATTATTTTGAAGATGAATTCTTTGAGACTAAGAAAGTAGTGCACTTGCCTTTAAAGTTTACGGTTTAGTCTCAAGGTTAAAAGTCATAAAGTTTAAAAGAAAGAATTAAATACAAAAAAAAGCCGAATCTAAAACTTTAGATTCGGCTTTTTGGTATTTGCTAAAGTACTTTAAGGACTTTTAACTTTAAAACTTTAGGACTGAGAATTACTCTCCTAAAAATGGGTATCTGTAATCAACTGGAGTTACAAAAGTTTCTTTGATGGTTCTTGCAGAAGTCCAACGCAATAAGTTTTGCATAGATCCTGCTTTATCATTCGTTCCTGATCCTCTTGCTCCACCAAACGGTTGCATTCCTACAATTGCTCCTGTTGGTTTATCATTGATGTAGAAGTTACCAGCTGCATTTTGTAATTTCACAGTAGCTTCTTCGATAGCATAACGATCTTGACTGAAAACAGCTCCTGTCAAAGCGTACTCTGATGTAGTGTCTACTAATTCTAGAGTTTCTGCCCATTTAGCATCTTCGTAAACGTTAATAGTTACAACTGGTCCGAATAATTCGGTTTCCATTGTTGCGTATTTTGGATTGGAAGTTAAGATAACCGTTGGCTCAATAAAGTATCCTTTTGATTTGTCATAATTCCCACCCATAATCACTTCTGCATCGTTATCAGCTTTAGCTTGGTCAATGGCTTTAGCCAATTTATCAAATGAACCTTCAGAGATTACCGCAGTGATAAAATTGCTCATATCTTGTGGTGATCCCATTTTCATTGATTTTAAATCAGCTTCTAGTTCAGCTTGTACAGCTGGCCATAAACTTTGCGGAATGTATACGCGTGAAGCAGCGCTACATTTTTGACCTTGGTATTCGAATGCACCACGAGAAATTCCTGTACTTACTTGTTTAGAATGCGCAGAAGGATGTGCAATAATGAAATCTTTACCACCTGTTTCACCTACAATACGTGGATATGTTTTGTATTTGCTAATATTGGTACCAATTTTTGCCCAAATATCATTAAATACTCCTGTTGATCCTGTAAAGTGAACTCCAGCTAAATCACGGCTAGCCAATAAGGTTTCGGTGATCATTCCTGAATCGCCCATAACCATGTTGATAACACCATTTGGTAAACCTGCTTCTTTGAAAATTTGCATTAATAAGTTAGCAGAATACACTTGAGTTGCTGCAGGTTTCCAAACCACAACATTACCCATTAAGGCAGCACTTGTAGGTAAGTTTCCGGCAATTGCTGTAAAGTTAAAAGGAGTGATGGCGTATACAAATCCTTCAAGAGGTCTGTATTCAACGCGGTTCCACATATCAGCAGTAGATTTTGGTTGCTCGTTGTAAATTTGTGTCATGTACTGTACGTTGAAACGTAAAAAGTCAATGAGTTCACAAGCGGCATCAATTTCTGCTTGGTATATTGTTTTTGACTGTGCGATCATTGTTGCGGCGTTGATCTTAGCTCTGTAAGGTCCAGCCAATAATTCTGCTGCTTTTAAGAAAATTCCAGCGCGCTGTTCCCAAGCCATATTAGCCCAAGCTTCTTTTGCTTGAAGTCCCGTAGCAATAGCGGCTTCAATATGTTTTTTTTCGGCTTGATGATACACACCAACCACATGCTGATGGTCGTGCGGTGCAGTCATGTTTTTTGTATCTCCAGTTCTTATTTCTTCGTTTCCGATATAAAGGGGTACGTCTACTGTGCTGTTCCACATTTCAGCGTATGCTGCAGAAACGGCTGCGCGTTCTGGCGAATTAGGGGCATAGCTTTTTACAGGTTCGTTGACCGCATTGGGTACGTGAAAAAATCCTTTTAACATATTGATGTTTTTATTGGGTTAAAAATAGTGTTGTATTGTTTTTTAAACTAAAAACAAAAGTACAAAGGTTTCTTTAAAGATTTATTATTTTTTGAACTTAAGTGAAGCTTTTTGGTAAGAGTAATGTAGTTGTAGCCCTGATTGAAGTGAAAAGCTTTTTGAAGTGGAAAGCCACATTTTTAAGGACTAAAAAAGCGACTGCAAGAAGCTCTTTTTAGGACTATAAAAAAGGACTTGAAACAAAAAAACTTGTAGAGAAAAGCAGGATTAGCTCCTGATATTAGGATTTAGTTTAATGCAAATGGCGCACAAAGTCTAAAAGTAGGAACCATGACTTTGAAGTTTCGGGTGGTGGTAAAGTTGATCATGTTGAAATAGCCTTTCATAGCGCCATACGGTGATGATAATAGGCAACCTGAACTATAAGTATGCTGTTCTCCTGGCTTAAGGACTGGTTTTTTACCAATTACTCCCTCGCCATCAACAATTTCGAGGTCATTAAGCGAGTCAGAAATCTCCCAATGACGGGTAATAAGTTGAACAGAATCTTTACTGTGGTTTTCGATAGTAATTACGTAACTAAAAGCAAAGTGAATCTTGTAGTTTTTGAAGTAGGTGCCTTCAAAACTAGTTAATACTGAAATTTTTATGCCTCTTGTTATTTGAGAAACCATATTAAAAGGATGAATATGTGTTTATTATTGACAAATTTACAAAAAAAGGATGTTATTTTAATGGTTATTGCCAAAGTTTTTTTAATTGATGATATTTATTGAACTTGCATTTCCTTTTCCGATAACGCGGTCGTAACGGTCGATGGCTTCTCGGTAATATACTAGTATGGTATAGTCGTTTTCTGTTTCAAAGAAATTACCGTCAATGGCGTTTTCATAATCGATATTTCCTTTAGAGTCTGCAATGGTGTACTGAAAATTAGTAAACCCTTGTTTGATTAAAATGGCTTTTTCGTAAATGGCTTTTTCAGGATTGTAATCCATTTTATTTTCATCTGTAAGGGCGTAATTGTTGAACATTCCTGTCACGTAAATGTTTTTATTGAGTCTGAAAGTAGGTGCAGACACGCTAAAATGTACCCAAACATAATCGGCTTCGATTTCGTTTTTTTGCGCGTTAAGGTTGTTAACCACAAATCCGCCGTTGACATCTTGCATGAAAGTATAAGGTGTATTGGCACGGGCGGCACTAGTGTACAAATAGGCGCTATAAATATCTGTCTTGGCGTTTATTCGAGCTACATTATTTGTTGCAGATCGAATGTCTTTGTTTTCAAAAAACAGAAATTCGTTTCCGGCCCAGAATTGTGTTTCGGTATCGTATTTATAAATCAAATCGTTTCCGATAGTGTATTGTGGAACTATATTTTGAATCGCTGTGTGCCATTGTCCGTTTTGTAGCAATACTACTTTAACATTTTTAAGCGGATTTTGAAATGTAAGACTGTTGCTTTTTACGCTAAAATCTAAGTTGTGTTTGCTACCTAGAGTGTTTACGGTACGTGCCCTTTTTACTTGAATGGGTACTGTGGCTAGATCTTCGTATAAAATGAATTTTCTACTAAACACTACATCACGGTTTTCGTCTAAAATTTTAAGTATATAGTTGCCGCTTATTTTTAGCTGTTGTGTAAATTGATTAGGAATAGACAACTTGTAATGCGAATACAGTTGTAGCGCATTAAAGGAGTTAATGTAATCTTGAATACGTTGGTTATCGAAACCTTGTAAGTATTCTATTTTTGGAATGAGAGAGGGTTCCCATTTAAAATTGCAGTGAACAATTTCGTAATAATAGTTCGCTTCGTTCCCGTATAAGTCGTCAAATTCCAATTGAAAACCCTCGCCAAGCTGAAAAATAGGCACTTTGTTTTGATCGTTTTGTACAAAAGCAACTGTTTTGATGTGAAAAGGCGGCGGGATCTCTTTTTCAACTTGTGCAAAAAGAGCAGAGTTGCAAAACAAAAAGAGAGATAGGATGGAATATATGAGTCGGATCTTTGACATTTTTTAGAAATGAGTTCAAGTTTTAAAGGTACAAAAAAACGTAAAATAGGAAAGATTTATTTTGATTGCTTCTTAATTGTGTTTTCGTGTGTAAATTCTGTTAATTATTTTTAAAATTAGTAATAAAGTAGAAAAATACTCGTTAGTTTTACAGCAAACAAAATAAACATATGAAAAAAATCAACCATTTATTAGTAGGAATTTTTATTATTCCTGCTGCGCTTTTTGCGCAAAAACTAGATTATAATACGGCCATTCCGCTTGATCCAAGTGTCAAGACAGGTGTTTTACCGAACGGCTTAACGTATTACATCAAGAAAAATGCCAAACCAGAAAAGAAAGTAGATCTTCGATTAGTAGTTAACGCAGGTTCTATTCTCGAGGAAAATGATCAGCAAGGACTAGCACATTTCATGGAGCACATGTGTTTTAATGGAACGAAGCGTTTTCCTAAAAACCAATTGGTAGATTACCTTCAAAGTATTGGAGTTAAGTTTGGACAACATTTAAATGCATACACTAGTTTTGATGAAACGGTGTATTTTTTACCAATTCCATCAGATGATCCTGAAAAATTAGAAAAAGGATTCCAAATCATTGAGGACTGGGCGTTCAATACGGTTTTGACACCAGAAGAAATTGATAAAGAAAGAGGCGTAGTCTTAGAAGAATATCGTTTAGGTCTTGGTGCTGGAAAAAGAATGATGGGTCGATATCTTCCTAAAATGATGCACGATTCAAAATACGCCACTCGTTTGCCAATTGGTCAAAAAGAGGTATTAGAAAAGTTCAAACATCAGTCTTTAATTAATTTTTACAAAGATTGGTACCGTCCTAACTTGATGAGTGTTATTGTGGTAGGTGATATTGATGTAGCTGAAATGGAGAAAAAAATTGTTTCTCACTTCTCTGCTTACAAAAATCCTGCAAATGAAAAACCAAGAAAAGTATTTGAAGTTCCTAATCACAAAGAAACTTTTGTAGCTGTAGAAAGTGACAAAGAAGCCTCAAGTACTCAAGTACAATTGTTGTACAAAGATTATGCTGCACCTAAGAAAATGGTTACCGTAGCTGATTTTAAAAATTACATGGTTGAAAATTTATTTGCAACGCTTTTAAATACTCGTCTTGATGAATTGACAAATTCTTCGACACCACCTTTTACTTACGGCTATTCGTACTATGGAGGAACTTTTGCCAGAACTAAAAAAGGATATCAATCTATTGCCATGTCATCAGAAGATAAGCAATTGAGTGCCTTGAAAACATTGGTGACGGAAAATGAGCGTGCTAAGAAATTTGGATTCACACAAGGAGAATTAGACCGTGCTAAGTCTGAATTCATGGCTTCTATTGAAAAAGCATACAATGATAGAAGTAAAACGAATTCAGAGAATTTTGTAGGCGAGCTTCAAGCAAATTTCTTAGAAAAAGAGCCAGCTCCGGGTATTGAATGGACTTTTCAAACCTTCAAGCAAATCTTACCGTTGATCGAGCTTGCAGATGTGAATGGCTTAATTAAAGAGTACGTTAAAGAGGATAACCGAGTTATTATTTTAACGGGCCCTGAAAAAGAAGGCTTGAAAAAAGTTACAGAGCAAGAAGTATTAGCTGCCATAAAAGTAAATACTGACGAATTAAAACCTTACGAAGATGCTGCAGTAGCTACTAGCTTGCTTAGAAAAGAGGTAAAAGCAGGAACGGTGGTAAGCAGAAGTAGTAATGAAAAATTGGGTACAAAAACTTTAGTTCTTTCTAATGGTGCTAAAGTGACGTATAAAAACACCGATTTTAAAAATGACGAGGTGCTTTTTGAAGCGGTTAGTTTAGGTGGGTCTAATTTGTACTCAAACGAGGAAATGAAAAAGGTTCAGTTTGCCAATGGTGCACTTGCTGAGGCTGGTTTCTCTGGATTAAAATTGAATGACATTAACAAATTCATGACGGGTAAAATTGCAAGAGTGAATCCCTATATTGGAGGTACTAGCGAAGGACTTAGAGGTACATCAACTCCTAAAGACTTAGAGTATTTAATGCAAATGACGCATGCTTACTTTACAGATTTAAATTTTGACCAAGAAGCTTTTGAAGGATTCAAACAAAAACAATCAAGCTTTTTCAAAAACATGGCTTCTACGCCACAGAATTACTTTCAACAGGAGTTTTATACTTATTTGAACCAGAATAATCCACGCTTTTTTGGAATCATGCCTACTGATAAATCATGGGCAGATACCGATTATAAATTGGCTTACGAAAAGTACAAAGAGCGTTTTGCTAATGCTGCTGATTTTGAATTCTTCTTCGTAGGAAATGTTGATGATGCAACAATCGAAGCTATGGCTACTAAATATATTGCTTCATTACCAGCGAATGATAAAAAAGAAAAAGCAGTAGATCTAGGTTACCGATTGCTAAAAGGCGACTTGAAAAAAGTAGTAAATAAAGGAGCAGATCCAAAGAGTAACGTTACGATCATGTTTTATGGAGATGCCAAATATTCTGCTAAAGATGCTATGAGTATGCAAGCGCTAGGAGAAGTACTTACTATCAAACTGGTAGAGCAATTACGTGAAAATGAAAGTGGTGTTTATGGTGTAAATGCTAGAGGAAGCATGAACAAAATGCCTTACGGATCGTATACTTTCTCAATAGGTTTCCCTTGCGGACCAGAAAATGCTGAGAAGTTGACTGCATCAGCATTGAAAGAACTTCAAAATATTATTGACAAAGGACCAGATGAAAAAGATGTAGCTAAATTCAAAGAAGGTGAATTAGCCGATTTTAGAAAAGATAGTAAAGAAAACCGTTTTTGGTTGTCTAACTTAACAAGATCGTATTTAAACGCATCTAATCCTGAGGATGTTTTGAAAATGGAAGAAATGGTAAATGCTGTTACTGCCAAAGATATTCAGAACATCGCCAAACAATATCTTACTAAGGATAAAGTAATTGGTATTTTGATGCCAGAGAAAAAATAATTTTTTAGACTTAAAATTAAAACCTGCTATTTCATTGAAGTAGCAGGTTTTTTTATGCTAATATAAAATCTAAATTTTCTTCAATTTCAGGGCTGATGTGGTTTTCATCTAGCAGTGCATCCGAAAGTAGTTTTTTGTTTTCCTGTAAAAGAATGATTTTTTCCTCGACGGTATTCTTGGTAATGAATCGTACGACATTTACTTTATTCAACTGTCCTATACGATGCGCGCGACCAATTCCTTGTTTTTCGGCAAAAGGATTCCACCATGGATCTAAAAATAAGACATACGAAGCTTTGGTAATATTTAGTCCTACGCCACCCGCTTTTAAGGAAATGAAAAACAATTTAGCACGCTCTTGTTCCTGGAATTTCTGAACTTGATACGCTCGTTCATTTTGTGGTGTTGCGCCAGTGAGTTCGCAAAAATCGATTTTGTTTTCGATGCTCCATTTTTTATAAAATTCCAAATTCGACACAAACGAACTGAACACGATCGTTTTTTGATTGGATTGCACTAAGGTTTCCAAATATCTCGTCACTGCAATATATTTTCCCGAATCAAGTTCTGATTTTTTATCAATCATTTTAGGATGATTACTCAATTGTCTTAAGCGCATCAACGTATTGATAATATTGATTTTGTCAATACCAGAACCATCGGTTTTTAAAAGTGCATTTCTCGCTTTCGACTTTTCTTCTTCGTATAATTTCTCTTGTTCGGGTTCCATATCACAATAGAAAACTTGCTCAGAAAGTTCCGGTAAGTCTTTTAAAACTTGTTCTTTGGTTCGACGCAAAATAAACGGACTGACTAGGTTTTTGAGTTCCAACAGACTGTTTTCATCCTGTTTTTTCTCAATGGGAATTTTGTAATGCTCCGCAAAAAAAGCGTAACTCCCTAAAATATTTGGATTGATGAATTGCATTTGTGACCACAAATCGTCTAATGAGTTTTCTATTGGCGTACCACTCAACGAGATTTTATGGATTGTTTTTATTTGATTGATCGCTTGAAAAATTTTCGAGTTTTTATTTTTGATGTATTGACTTTCGTCCAAAATCAAATACCGAAATTGGTACTTTTCTAAAATGGAAAGATCTCTCGCTACCACTGCATAACTGGTAAAAATCAAATCGTATTTTTCTAATTTTTTAGAAATTAGTTTTCGATCTTGTCCTACATATTGAATTCTTCTGAAATGAGGCGTAAATTTTCTAGCTTCGTTGTACCAATTGAACACCAAAGAGGAGGGAAGCACAATCAAGGCTTTTAGATATTCTTTGGTAACAGGAATTTCATTACCAAACAAATCGAGTTGTATGTTTTCGGCTTTTTCAAAATCTAATTTTTCTTGTACCGCGACCAGCGTTGAAAGAGTTTGCAATGTTTTTCCCAATCCCATGTCATCAGCCAAGCAAGCGCCTAAACCGTTATTGTAATGTTCCAAAAGCCATTGTACGCCTTCTATTTGGTACGGTCGTAACGTTGCTTTAACCAAAGTTGAAGGTTGGTATTGAACCGTTTCTTTTACATGCAAGGTCTGTTTTAATTGCGGGATATCTTCAAAAACGGCAAAATTACTTTTGAGCACTGCCATAGTTCCGTTGTTGATTTTAGCCAGTTTGGCCATGGCTCCGTAGCTTGTCATCCATTCAATCGGAATCAAAAAATAATTCCCATTGGGTAAGAGAAACAAGCGATTTTGGCTTTTTATATTCGGAATCAAGTCGCTGAAATTGAATTCAAAATCATCACAAACCACAGTCATTTTAATATCAAACCAATCGTTTTGAATGGTGTTGGAGAATGTAATGGTAACTGCATTATTATCAATATTTTTTCCGTCGATTTTAAGATTTTCTAATGAAAAACCTAACGATTCTAATTTTACACGATTTTCTAATGCCCATTGCACACAAGCATAGGTGTCTTTTTGTTCTGGTTTTTGCAAAAGTCCAAAAAGCTGATTTTCTTGTTTGCCAAGACCAAGCGTTTGCAGGGATTCCGTAAATTTATCCTCACCTTGACTCCGCTTGTATTGGATTAATTTTATGTTCTCTAAGTCATTTAAATCAATCTCCGTATGCGTGTTTTTGGTTTTAGTGGCATCAAAAACGTATCCATCATAATCAAAAGTAAGACTGATGAAATAGGTGTTTTTAAAAAAATCATGTACCAATTGAAGGTTGCAAGAACGAATACTGGTTTGGGTGATCACCTCAAATCCCGTAGCGCTGATATCTACTTTTTGGGCAATATCCTTAATGAATTTTTCAAAATAATCCGGTACTAATTTTGAAGGAATTTCGGCTGTTTTTTTATTTAAAAAAGGGGTGATTTTTTTAGAATTGATGCTGTTTAACGCATACAATTTGTGATGTGCCACCAACCATCCCGGCTCATCTAATAACAATATTACTGTTGTGTCCGAAGGATAAAAAGCAATGTCACTTTCCTTTAGTTTTAAGGTGTAAGAAATTCCGTTTTCGTGTTTATCAAAATGCAGTTCAGTTTCTAAAGCTGGATTTTGAGTGCCAATACGACTAATGCGAAAATCTTTTTCTTTGCCTAATTGAAACGAAAGCGGAAAATCATGTTCACGAACTAAAGCATAGAAGGACGCTAATTGCAGTTGTATGAATTGTGTGATTCCGAATTTTAATTTCTCGTCTTGCAACAAGTCCTCAATCTTCTTGGCAGCTTTACTTTTTGTTCGGTATTTTTTAAACAAGACTTCTGGTTGCAAGCTTTCGCAAATGCTAAGTATTTTTTGCGTTGCAAGTGGGAGTTGTTTTGTCTCAACGCCCATACTTTGCAGCACTTCTGAACTTGCTTTTTTTTCTAAATACGTGATGGTATCCACATGTCCAACCACATGCGAAGTAGGGATATAGCAATTGAGTTTCGCTTCAAAACTAAGATCAAAGCAAAACTGGAAATGATTTTCGGGTTCCAAAAGTATAACGTTATTTGATTGTTAGGTTATATAGACACAGATTCCACAAATTTACACAGATTAATTTGTGCAAATTTGTGGAATCTGTGTTGGATTTTAATCTACTAAATATTATTTAAAACAAACTGGGATAATTTCGCCTTTGGCCAAACAGTATTTTTCAACGAGTTCAGGTGCAATTTTATTGGTGTAATCTTCTTCAACAACTGTAAAACCTATGCTTCTTAATTTGTCAAAATAATCACGCCCGTAAATACGCACATGGTCGTATTGTCCAAATATTTTGGCACGTTCTTTCTGGTCGGTAATTGAGTCATCAGCAAAAGTTACGTCTCTTTTTAAATCTTGCGGAATTTGTAAAATGGCCATTCCGCCGGGTTTCAAAACACGATACAATTCCTGCATGGCTTTGGTATCGTCTGGAATGTGTTCCAAAACGTGGTTGCATAAAATCACATCGTATTGATTGTCCTTGAAAGGCAAATTGCAAATATCTGCTTTCACATCTGCCAAAGGCGAAAACAAATCGGTAGTAGTGTAATCAAGGTTCTTTTGCTTACGAAACAATTTATAAAAAGCCTGCTCGGGTGCAAAATGCAATACTTTTTTTGGTGCTGTAAAAAAATCTGTTTGCTCGTTGAGGTACAACCACAACAAACGGTGTCTCTCTAATGAAAGCGTACTTGGCGAAAGCACATTGTTACGCTGCGTTTCGTATCCATACGGCAACATTGATTTGAAACTTTTTCCATCAATTGGATCAGTAAACTTGTCACCTTTTAAGGTAAAAGCAATGATTGGTCGCGCCACATAACTCAAACGAATTAACAGCGGACGCGGAATGGTATTGAGGATAAGTTTAAAAGCAGATTTCATTTACATATTAATTAAAACACGGATTTCACGAATTTGCACTAATTACAAAAGTTGATTTTGTTTTGAAAGCCAAAAAAGTGCGTGTTTGTTACAGTATTATTCTTTTATATTTAAGGCTGTCTTCACCAAAGTTGACCAAAATTCCAAGTTTGTTTTTTGAGGCCGCTAAGTAATTAAGTGTTTGTTTAATTTCACTTTTACTCAATTCTTGTATCGCTTTAATTTCGAGTATAATTTCGTCGAAGACTAAAAAATCAGCAAAATAATACGTCGGTAAAACTATTTCTTTGTACTCAATATTGAATTTAAATTCTCTGGAATAAGGAATATTATTTTTCCTAAATTCATATTCTAATGCATCTCCATAAACCTTCTCACTATGTCCTTTACCCAGAATTTTGTGGACTTCCATACAAATTCCAATAATTGAATAAGCTTCTTTTTTCAAATAAAGTTCATGCATTTTGTCTACTGTAGGTTAAATAATCGAGTGTATTATTTCTGAAATTTTCACGAATTTTTAATTCGTGGTAATTTGTGCAATTCGTGTTTAAATCACCAAAGGCACTTTTCTAAACTCATCTTCTTCATTGCTCACAATTCCCAAAGCTTTGTATACGTAGGCAAAAGTTGAGAGTAATTCTGGTTTTCCATCGATGATTGCTACATCATGCTCGAAATGGGCTGATGGTTTTCCGTCGGCAGTGGTAATTGTCCAGCCGTCTTTGTGTTGTTTGATGTTTCGCGTTCCCATGTTGATCATCGGTTCAATGGCAACAACCATTCCTTCTACCAATAATTTACCGCGTCCTTTTTTACCATAATTTGGCATTTCTGGATCTTCATGCATTTTTTGTCCAAGACCGTGACCTACTAATTCTCGAACCACACCATAACCGTGCGCTTCGTTGTATTTTTGAATGGCATTACCCACATCTTCTACGCGATTGCCCGCGCGAAGTTCGCGTATACCTACATATAAAGATTCTTTAGTAACCTGTAAAAGCTTTTTAGTTTCAGGTGCTACTTCTCCAATTTCAAATGAGTAGGCGTGATCACCATGGTAACCGTTTTTAAAAGCACCACAATCTACTGAAATGACATCGCCGCTTTTTAAAGGAGTATTATTTGGAATTCCGTGAACCACTTGCGAGTTAGGACTCATGCACAGTGAATTTGGGAAACCATACAAGCCAAGAAAACTAGGTACAGCACCATGATCACGAATGAAAGCTTCTGCTAATTTGTCTAGGTATAAAGTAGTTACACCTTCTTTGATTTCAGAGGCAATCATTCCTAATGTTTTAGAAACGATTAGGGCACTTTCGCGCATTAATTCAATTTCTTCAAGAGTTTTTTGAATAATCATATTTTCGAATTTTCAGTTCGCAAAAGTACAATTTTAAAATTATTTAATCCGGATTGGCCATAATTTTAAAAAGTTCGGAGTTAGAAATGAAAAAACGGTTTTCTATTGCAATTTTAGAGAGTTGCGCCGTAACTAGATTATTTTCACGAGTGTTGATTAAAAACAAGGAACTTTCACCAAATGAGAACAGTCGCTCTTCTGATTTTAGCATTGTTAAATTATCATTCACCAAGCCTTTTATCAACTCTTTTTGTTTTAACAGTGATTCTATTTCCGTTTTTTGAGCGTTGATTTTATTGGTTAATTGTACTCTTTCAAGATTTAATTCGAATTCAGTTTCTTGAATTTTGAACTTGGCTATTTTAAGACTACCACGCTCTTTGCGAAGAAATAGCGGAAAGTAAAAGTTGAGGCCAATTTTGTAATCTTCAAAGCGGTAATTATCAATGTAACTTGGCTCCGAAAGATAACTATAGCCTACATCTATCTTAGGAAGAAGCATATTGGCTTTTAAATTTTTGTCAACATTCAACATTCCAATCTTGCTCTCAAGGGCATTAATCTTTGGATGATTGGTAATTGAGAAATTCTGGTTCACCAAGTCATTAGTTCGTAAACTTTCTTGAATAGTGAATTCTAGTTGAGCCTCTGGAATTAGTTCTTCAGCAAGTTCAAGCGGAATATTGTTTTCTAACCATAAAAAGTTAGACAACTCTAATTTTGCTTTGGCAAGTTTCAATTGAGAGTCTTCTAAACTCAGCGCTCTGTTTTTTACAATAATACCAGCCTCTACGCTATCAATTGCAGGTTTGTCTCCTTGAACAATTAAGGATTTAATTCCTTTAAATCGGATTTGAGCATTCTCATTATACTCTTTGTATAAAACAACTTCGTTAAAGTTTTTTTTCCAGTTGAAGTACGCAATCGAAGCATCGTACAATACGGCAATCGCCTGTAGTTTTTGTTCAGCGGCACTCAATTGCAATTGCATTTTTGCTTTGCGCACATCGGCCATTCGTTGGTTAATCAGCAATCCTTGACCCAAAGGCACCGTGATTCCCAATGAAGTGAGTCCTTGATTAGGTACTGTATTTTCGGGATTGAGATAAATACCTTCGTTGTTATCAAAGCCAGCTTTAATCTCTATACCGTACCAAGTTGGAATTTTAAAACTACTGTTTAAAATGGAGTAATACTCGCTGTCTTTGAATTGTTTTTTGCTAAAATCGACTTCTATTTTTGGATCAAAACCACCTCGTGCCATCATTAAGTTGGCTTGCGCCCTACTGATTTCAAGATTAGCATTTTTTACTAACGGATGGTATTTTTTTACATAACCTAAGAATTCAGTGTATGTGAATTCTTTTGAAACAGTAGTTTGTGCGGATAATGTGATACTAAAAAATAAAAACGCTACTAGTATTTGTTTCATTACTTTTTATCTTTTGTAGGTTGTGCAGCAGGTTTGTAATAATTTGGTGGAAATCCGTTGAGTGTTCTCCAGACTTCAAACCATACTGGAACATTGTTCAAAAGCGCAATTGTTTGTGCACCTGCACCAATACTCAGTTGTTTTGGCCATTCTTGGTCGTTCTCATCGGGAGCAATTAAAACTCGGTATTTTCCGTTTGGACTAATGAAATTTTCGATAGCTACAATTTTTCCACCAAAAGTTCCGTAGGACATATTAGGCCATCCTGAGAAAACGATTGTTGGCCATCCATCAAACCATACACGAACTTTTTCGCCCTTACTTAACAGGGGTAAGTCAATAGGATTGACAAAAGTTTCTACAGCAATATCATATTTGGCAGGCATGATTGTAGCAATAGGAGTACCTTCTTTTATCGTTTCACCAATTCCAGATTGTAATGCCCTGTTTACGTAACCGTTTTGAGACGCTTTGATGTAATACATTCCGTTTCTAATACTGTAGCTAGCGTACTGATTTTGTAGTTTGTTTACTTGAGCATCGGTGTCAAATTGATTGCTTAAGGCTGTAAATTTATCACTAGTTGCTTTCGATACTTTTTCTGCGTATTCAGCTCCAATTCGGTTAATTTCAACTTTAGTATTGATAAACTCGTTTTTGCTGGTTAGCAATTTGTTTTCCTGAGTAATGATTTTAGCTTCAACCTCTTGTAATTTAAGTCGTTTTTCTTCGATATCAGTTAAAGGTTTTAATCCTTCTTTGTTCAGTTCAACAGTTCGATTGTATTGTGTAGTTGCAATTTTAAGTTGTGTTCGCACTGCAACTAAATCGATACTATCGCTTTTTATTTTCAGCAAAGCTTGTTTGATCTTATTATCCGCTTGCTGTAGCTTTAAAACCTTTTCGCGTTCAATTGCCTCTATTTGGCCTTCTAAAGTGGTTACTTTTGATCCGTATGAAAGTAAGGATTGTTTCTTAGCATTCATTTGGTTCGCGGTATTTTGTACCAAGTTCGGATCCATGTATTCTTCTTTAATCTCTGAGATAAAAAGAATTGTGTCGCCTTTTTTAACGTAATCCCCTTCTTGTACATACCATTTTTCAAGTCGTCCTGAAATAACACTCTGAATAGATAACGGTCGTTGATTAGGTTTAAGAGTGGTAACACTACCGCTTCCAGATATGTTTTGTGTCCAAGGTAAAAACAAGGCAATAACCCCAATGACAGATACTCCGCCAATTATTTTGTTTAGAATTTTATAATGTGGCCTATTAACTAAATTTTTTACAGTAGTAAAGCGCTCTAATGAAGGCAGCTTTGAGGAGTTTTCAGATATGTTTAGCATGTCTAAATATTTTTTGAATCAAGTTGTATGATGCCATTTTGCATGGTTATTCTTCGAGTACATTTTGTTTTCCAATACGGATTTTTAGAGGAAACAATGATGGTCCATTTGTGTGAATCTGCAGTTATAAAATCAATAATTTCATTTGCCACTTGTTCATCCATAACATCAGTTGGATCTTCATAGAACAAAATTTTTGGTTTATGAATGATACTTCTTGCGAGTAAAACCTTCTGAGCGTTAGAAGATGATAGCTGTTTTCCTTCTGGAAAAATTGGTGTTTCAAGACCTTTTGGTAAAGCTTTTATAAAACTTGATAATTGTACGCCATCAATTGCCCATTTCAAATCCTCACTAGTAATACTTGGATCGTTGAATGTTATGTTTTCTAACAAAGTCCCTTCGAAAGGAGTTTCGCCCGAAATGATAGTACCAATTTGTGAACGGTATTGTTTTAAATTGATTTTCTTAAAAGTATCGTCGTTAATGTAAAAAGCACCAGAAGTTGGTTGAAGTAAACCTGAAAGGATTCGAATAAGTGTCGTTTTTCCCGAGCCATTAGCTCCATCAATAACTATTTTTTCACCTTGATCAATTTTGATCGATAATGACTGTAATATCTCGATTGAAGAATCTGGGAATTTAAAGCTTAAGTTTTCAGCTTCTAAAGCTATTTTGTTATAGCATGTGTCACTCTCAAATGTATCTTCGTCTTCTAGTTTTAAGTCAGTAACCTGCCCGATTTTTTCTACTGATGTAAGTACGTCGTAAAAAGTTTCGAGACCTAAAATGATTTTTTCAACCGAATTAATTACCAAAAGTATGATGATTTCTGCCGCTACAAACTGCCCAATATTCATTTGTTGGGATAAAACCAAAAAACCTCCTATTGAAAGTAAACTTGCAGTAATAATAATTTTAAAAAGAATCAATTGCGTGAATTGTCTTTGGATAACTTTAAAGTGTTTTTCGCGGTAATTTAAGTAATCAGATACAATCGTGTTATTTTTTTGAAGTCCAAAATTGTAATTCAAATCGTTTTTAAAACTAAAGCTATTTCGCGCCATTTCTTGCAGCCAACCTGCAACTTTGTATTTGAATTTGGATTCTTTCAAGCTAGTTTCAAGACCTGAATTGTAGGAGAACTTAAAAATGAAGTACAAAAGCAAAAAAAGTAAAAGACCAAATACAATGAAGTAGGGGTGGTAGAGAGATAAAAGAATGATACCAAATACAATTTGTAGTAATGCAGCCGAAAAATCAATCAATAATTTTGAGGTCCCTTTTTGGATAGTTAAAGTATCGAAAAAACGATTGGCTAATTCTGGCGGATAGGTATTGTATAGTTCTTCTGTTTTTATTCTTGGAAGTCGTGCGCCAAAATCAAAAGACGAGCGTACAAATATTTTCTGTTGTAAATTCTCGGTGATTCGCAATTGCATTAAAGACAAAATTCCAACAAGTGCTACTCCAAAAACTACTAAAACAATCAAAACAATCCAAGAGGCACTCACACGGCCTGATTGTATAAAGTTAGTAATGGCTTGAATTCCTAATGGTAACGATAAGCTAATTAAACCTGCAAAAATGGCGTAGAAGAATATTTGATAAACATCTTTTTTATCTAACGAAAGTAAGTTGTAAAATCTACGTAACGGTGTTTTTTTCATAGTTGTTTATATTGCAATTTTTTCTACTAAATCAAGGTAAAAATCAGTTGGCGATACTGTTTCATTACAATTAGTAATTGTTTTTAAATGGTCTTTTAAAAAGTGTTGGTGTAAGGCACCTTCTACGATTGATGATGCTAAGCTTTTTGCGAAAGGGTAAGATGGATTTACTTGTGCAATCATATCAATCAATCGGTTGATCACTCGTTTGTAAATCAGGAAAAAGCCTTCCTTGTTTTCCTCATCCACTTCCTTCGTTAAAAGTGTTTTAGTGAATTCAGCAATAATTATTTTATTCAAAACAGACTCATTAATATGTGCTGTAGTAGAGTCATCTTCAATTTTTTCGGTAACTATGCTGACAGCTATTCTTAATTTTTCAAGGGGATTTTGAATATTATTAGTGGCAAAAACCAACCTGTATTCTATCCAGCCCCAATACCATGAAGATAGATACAGCATTAATTTATGCTTACTTTCGAAATAACGATATATTGAGCTTTCGTTGGAACCTATTATTTCTCCCAATTTTTTAAAGGTAAAATTCTCAAAACCAATTTGATCAATCAGTATTATACTGTTTTCAATAATTTTTTTACCCAAAGTTGATGTTTCGGGATTTTTAACATAAAGTTTATCGTTGACCGAAATAATAATGTTTGTTAGAATGGAATCCATTTTGAAGTACTGTTACTTTTATTATTGAGTTTTGGTGAATTAAAAATTGATTTTAAAGCCAAAATTGGTGTCTTTCATATCCTGTAATTCGACTTTTATTTTATTGCCTTTCAAGTCGAGGTATTTAAGATGATCAAGCGTTTTGATTACGGGAATGGTTTGCAGCTGATTGTTTCCTAAATACAAATTTTCAAGCATTTTAAAATTTAAAATTTCATCAGGAAGTTGCGTTAACTTATCGTCTTCAAGATGTAGCGATTTTAAGTTGGGAAGTTTAGCTAAGATCGATAATGTTTTTGGCAAATTCATCTTTTTCTCGTCATTCAATATGATTTCCTCTAAATTCGATAACTGCGAAAAATCAGAAGGTAAAACATTAAAATCATTTCCACTTAGGTCAAGTTTTTTAAGCGATTTTAGTTTTATAATACTAGCAGGAATTTCCTTTAAATGGTCGTCTCTCAAAGATAAATATTCTAAGTTGGTAAATTTTGACCAATCAATAGTATTGAATTTAAGTTTTTGATTACTCAAATTCAAATTGATAATTTGTTCTGGATGTTGCAGCGCCTCTTCGATGTTGGTATATTCTTTTTTAGGAGCTTCCTTTATTTGTGCCAATATTGAAGGAGTGTACATAAAAAGAAATGCGAGTAAAAGAATCTTTTTCATTTTTCGAATATTTAGGGTTACTGCAAATGTAGCGCGAATATTAATAGTATTACTTTCGATAAAGTGTTTTTAACTTTAATTTAATAATTCACTCCATTCCTACACAATTATTTTTGAGCTAAATAATTTTAATTTTTTACTTAGGCTACTGTTTATTTATTTTTTGTAGCATCAATATTAATAATGGTGTTGAAGATGAAGCCATTATTGTTTTGAAAAACGTTACGTTGCTCTATTTCTCGGCCTAATTGTAGGGTCTGGTTCAAATAACCTGCCTCCAAGCGAATTTGGTTGTTGAACTTGTAACCTAACAAAAGTCCTAACCTGTTTTGATCAAATATGTTTTCATTGACATTTTTTCCAAAACCAATTAGGATTTCATTATACGCGGCAAGGTAGGGTGTATGATCAGCAATACTTGTTCCTTTTAGTGGCACTTGTACACGAAGCATATAGCGCAAGCGATGCAATAACAAATAATCGTCTTCGCGCTCTAATGCAGCATTGGTATAGCGGCCTACAAAACGTTGTTCTAGCATAAAACGATGGGAGACATCGACTTGCGCAACTTTATCTGTTAACGTAGCCATTTGAAAAATGCGGTGCTCGGTAAAGTCCTTGCCAAAACCATTTATAGGAAAATCTCCGTAAGGTTGTGTCTCTATCCAAGCGTAACCTAATCGGAGTTGTAATTTTGGATTTGCTTGATAATTGATACCTACACGCAGTAGGCCTTGTTTGGGATCACTAATGTAGTTGTCTCTTCGCCACTGATATTCAGAGTGAATGCTGTATTTATCACTAATTTTCACAGTACCAAAATAGCCTAGCCAGCCTACTTGGTTGCGATCAGTAATGCGGGTATTTTGCGAAAAAGTCCTGCTGCCTACTAGAGACAACAGGGCTAAAAAAAGAATGGCGTTTTTTTTCATTATTTTTTAAGTTGTGGCAAGTTATGCAAAGTTTCTGGTAAAAACTCTACTTTTCCGGTATGAATATCATAAACAGCCCCTACAATTAGTATTTCACCGTTTACATATTTTTTGTGTAAGATAGGCTCTAAATCTCGCAAGTTGTTTACTTGATCAATTACATTTTGTCTTACTGAGTTGTTAACTGCATTACCTGGTAAATGAGCACATTTTGCTACTGCTGGCTTGATTTCATTAATTAAGGTAACAATATGTCCTGGAACGTTTTCTGGACGCTCAACAGCAGCTGCAACCGCGCCACATTCTGTGTGCCCCAGTACAACAATAAGTTTTGTTTTTAATTTTAAAGTAGCAAATTCCATGCTTCCATAAGATGCTGCAGCCGATACTTGTCCTGCGGTACGAATGATGAACAAGTCTCCTAGACCTTGATCAAAAATCATTTCATTAGGTACACGTGAATCAGAGCAAGCTACAATCGTCGCAAAAGGCTCCTGTCCGTTTTCAAGTTTTTTAATAGTCTCCATGTTTTGCCTTGGCTTGATACTTTTACCTTCAACAAATCGCTTGTTACCGCCTATTAATTTTTTGAGTGCAATTCGGGGGTCAGCATACGCAGAATCTCTATTGACTACATAATGTTCTTTTCTCCATTGTACAGAATCAATGGCCACTTTTTTGTTTTTGATTTTTTTTAATTGCTTATCCTGAGCATAACTTGATACGGATAATGATAAACACGTGAGCAATAAAAGCATTGTTTTCATACTATTAAAATATTAGTTGTACATTTTTATTTGATGCAAATGTAATTAAAAATAACAGTATTGCTATCGATAATAATTATTTAACTTTTATTTGTGTATTGATTAATCTCAATTATGATAGTCCTGTGAATAAAAAAAGGAGCTGTTCAAAATTACTTTTGACAACTCCTATATTTTTATTTATTATTTGGTCTATCGTGGCTCACCGTTTTTACCGGGAGCGCCATTTTTTCCATTCTCGCTTCCTATTGCATCTGATCCATCTTGTCCCGGTGTACCATTCTGGCCTGTTCCTAATGAGCTGCAACTATATAAAGTGATAGCTAACAGCGCAATCATATACTTTTTCATAATAGAGAATTACAAGTCATTACCGCAGGTTTTTCAATACCCATCAATTCAAGTATTGTTGGGGCTATGTCACCTAAAACTCCGTCGTGAACGTTTCTTATTTCTTTATCTACCAATAAAAACGGAACTGGATTAGTAGTATGTGCTGTATTTGGGCTGCCATCAGGGTTAATCATTGTTTCGCAATTTCCATGATCAGCAATTACAAGTGTAGTATAGTTGTGGGCTAGAGCTGTAGTAATTACTTTTTCTACACATTTATCTACTGCCTCACAGGCCTGAATTGCTGCGCTCATGATTCCGGTATGTCCTACCATATCACCATTAGCAAAGTTCAAACACACAAAATCGACCTCTTCTTTTTCTAACTCAGGAATCAATGCTTCAGTTAAATCATAAGCACTCATTTCAGGTTGTAAATCGTAAGTAGCTACTTTTGGCGAGTTTTTTAAAATGCGGCTTTCGCCAATGAATGGCTGTTCTCGACCACCCGAAAAGAAGAAGGTTACGTGTGGGTACTTTTCTGTTTCTGCAATTCGAATTTGTTTTTTGTTGGCTTTTTCCAGAACCTCACCTAGTGTTTCGGTGATATTATCTTTATTGTAAACAACCTTCACGTTTTGATATGTTTCATCGTAATTAGTCAGCGTGACATAATACAAGTTCAATTTGTGCATGTTTTGTTCATGGCAATCCATTTGGCTTAAAACTTCAGTAAGCTCACGGCCTCTATCAGTTCTGAAATTAAAAAACACTACCACATCATCCTCTTCAATTAATGCAAGCGGTTGATTACATTCATTAATCATTACAATCGGATTGATAAATTCATCAGTAATGTTTTCGTCATAACTGGCTTCTATCGATGCTACCGCATCAGTAGATGGAGTTCCAACACCATTAACCAATAAATCGTAAGCTAGTTTCACGCGTTCCCATCTTCTGTCGCGGTCCATTGCATAATATCTACCAATTACCGAAGCAATTTTTACGTTAGTAGGCGCAATATAGTCTTGAAGATCTTGAATGTATTTTTTTCCTGATTTAGGATCAACATCGCGTCCGTCAGTAAAAGCGTGTACGTAAACGTTCTCCAGTCTGTATTCTTGTGTCGCATCAATCAATCCGCGCAGATGTGAGGTGTGTGAGTGCACTCCTCCATCTGATACAAGGCCTAAAAAATGTACTTTTTTGTTATATGCTTTAGCATACGTAAACGCTTCAACAAGAACTTGTTCTTTTGCAAGTGTGCCATGTGCTACCGCCAAATTAATTTTTGCTAAATCTTGGTAAACAATACGTCCTGCGCCAAGATTCATGTGACCCACTTCGCTATTGCCCATTTGTCCTTCTGGTAGGCCTACATTTAAGCCATCGGTGCGCAATTGTGCACTAGGATAGTTCACATACAAACGATTTATAAACGGAACATGGGCGTTGTCAATTGCAGATACTTTCGGGTCAGGTGATTTTCCCCAACCGTCCAAAATCATTAAAATTACTTTCTTATTCATCAGTTTTAGTTTTAAACAAAGATAAAGTATTTCTAAAAATCTTGAGGAACATGAAAACCACAATTGCGTAATAGCTTAAATAGCTTTGTAAAAAATGCTAATTCTACGATGAGCGGCTTTAATTTTTAAAATAAATGCAGTTATAGATGCTTAGCCACTTGATTTACATCAATGAAATAGCGCACACTGATTGAAAAAACATGGTTTAGTGCACTGTTGTTCAATAAATCGGTAACGTTGTTTGCAAAATCTTTGTTGATACTTCGGTCAAATTTACCAGCGTTGTTGCGGTATAAAATAGAAACTTGACTACCCGGCGCAAACCACCAATTGTATGACAAGTCGGCATTCCAAGAGTAAAAACTTGAATTCTTATTGGTAGTATACGTATTGTTGAGGTTCAATCGGCCATCATTGCCTAAAGTAAGTGCGTTTTTGTTTTCGGCATACGACCAGTAATGACGCAAAGCAATGTTAAATGTCATTTGACTGTTCAAAGAATATTTACCCGAAAGCGTATTGGCGTAGGTGATCACATTACGGTTTGCAAAAATAATAGTATTTGGCGTTGCTGCATTTAAGTCATCATTTATGCTGTCAATAAAACCTTTGTTGTTGTTTTGTCTTGAGAAATTGAAATTGTAATTCAGTGATAATTTGTCATTAAAACGGTATCGGGGTCCCAAAGAAAATCCATATGATTTACGACCTGCTTCATCAAAAACAGAAAATGAAGGATTAAAATCGATAGCGAAAGGGTAATTATAATTGGTCGAAATATAAATAAAACCGCCAATTCTAGTTGGGCGAATTACAAAGCGATCAGCGGCACGAGGTTCGTAATAATCATAAGTCTCGACTGGGTTAGCATCAAATCCGAAACCAATGTAATGGTTTTTCTTAGTGTTTGAATTAACCTGATAGTTGATGTTACTTGATTGTATTTTTCCAGTTTCTTTTTGAAATTGATGGTAGGTATTAATTCTAGTATTAAAACTATTGAAGTATTTGGTTGGGTTTAAAATTCGGTAACTAGTATTCCCATAAATACTGTAATAGTTGGTTTCGAAATTGATCCCCAAATCATTGTTGTCGAAATCTCTGGTCATAATATCAGCACCAATCCCGTATCGAAATTTCCCGCTTGTTTCAGCAAAATTAAGTTGCGAATTTATTCCCGTTTTGGTCGTGCCTTCATTAACATGACTGTATTTAAAATCGCCTGATAAGTTGTAGGTGTTTTTTTTAGTATTCAAATCCCACACTAGCGCCGTTACGTTTCCGTCCCTAAAACTTCCGTCGCGAGTAACATTGGTGTTTACAAATGAAACAGAGGAATTTTTGCGAAAGCGCTGGTCAAGCACCAAAACATTAAAATTAGCCAACGGTTCAAGTAATTCTTTGCGTGTTTCGCCCGTTACGGTGTTGGCAATTGTAGCAGAAGTTTTTTGCGTTACGGCATTTAAAATCCCTACTCCAAGGCCGTTTTTAGTTCTGCCTGACACTTTAAAAGCATTTAGTAAACTTACATTGGCAGGGTTTTCAACTACAACTTCATCGGCACCAACAGTTGGCGAATTGGTAGGGTTTCCTCCAATTCTGCGAGAATACACCAAGTTTCCTTTGCTAAACAAGTCAGTTCCTTCGGTAAAAAAAGGTCTATTTTCGTTAAATTGCTGTTCAAACGGACCTAAATTCAGAATTTGATCATCAAATTTTGTTTGTCCAAAATCAGGAATCAAAATCATATCTAAAGTAAAAGCATCATTAATTCCGTACTTCACATCCAAACCACCCTTCAGAGTTCCCAGTGTTTTTTGTCGGGCATTGGCATCTACATAAAATGAAGAGTACGGTAGTAAAAATAGTCTTGTAGGTGGTTTTATATTTTCAATTCCTTCTAAAATTCCGGTTTGTTGTGTAAAAGTCCCTAATTTGGAGTCGATAAAATTCCAAGTATATTTAAAACGGTCTCTTCGTACTTCTCTAAAAAAATTAAGTCCCCAAGTTTGTTTGTTTTCAGCTGAAAATCGGAGGGCGGCATATGGAATTCGCATTTCTACGTTCCATCCTTTATCTGTGATTATGGCTTTACTTCTCCACACGGCATCCCAAGAGTAATCTTCTCCATTGGTATCAGTTGTAATACAATCGGCTTGACCATCGGCTGCGTTTACAAAAAATTGAAAATCCTGCTGTCCGTCATTAAATCCATTAATAAAAACTCCAAATACATCCGAAGTACCAAAGTCATCTCGTTGCGTAATTTCGCGCAGAATTTTTTCAGGATTTTCGTCATTCATTACCGCTGCGATATAAATAGCGTCATTGTCGTACAAAACACGCACTTCAGTTTTCTTATTTTCAGGAATGGGCTTGCCATTGTCTGGTTCAAAGGTGATAAAATCGCCCGCAATTGCAGCATTTTGCCAAACAGCTTCGTTGATTTTACCATCAATTTCGATTTTATCTGTAATGAATTTTGTGGTTAGTTTTTTTCTTTGGCCAAAGCAGCACAGAGAACATATTAAAAGGAAACTTAAGAACAGTTTTTTCATGAAACGATTTCTTGATTGATGATTGATGCAAGACCAATTTACAAAGATGATTTTTTTGTTTGCGATATTGGTTTGCGTTAATAGACTCTCATTATCATGAAATGTTACAATTCTTACTGTTTTTATTACGTAAAGTAAATTGAAAACGAAAAAAATGATCCAAGGGATGTTATTTTCCTCCTTCTGCTTAATAAATGTCTTTGGATTATTCCTTTATGTTTTGTCATTCTGCGGAATTTTAATTTTTTTTGGAAAACTGTTGCTTTTTTGTATAAGTTGTTGATTAGATTGGTTTTGTAGTAAATGATTTGCAGGTTGTTTTACTTTCTTCGTTTTGCAAGTTTTTTTTTAAAGTGAACTTAGATTATTTTAGAAAATAATGTTAAAAATCTGAGATGTAACCTAAAATACTGTAGGTTTGCAATCCCAAATTCAACGCAACCTAAAGATTATCAATGTTATATAATACGATTCCTACTGTTTTTACCTTGTTATTGTTTGTTGGTTCTTTTTCAATTAAAAGCACAATCAAAGATAATACTCAATCCAAAACCTATTCTTTAAAATCAAATCCGCATTCTAATGATGCGCTAGCTGTTGTGTATAATAGTTTGCGAGGGGCTGGCAAAGAATTGCCCGCAATGGAAAGTTTTGCAGAGGCTTTTGCAGCTTACATCAGCTTGAAAGAAAAAGGAGCGATTGAAAAAGAATTTTTGACAATAGTTGATTTTAGCTTATCAGCAAATACTAAACGATTGTGGGTAATTGATATGGTTACTAAAGAGGTGAAATTTCATTCTCTTGTTTCACATGGTCGCAACACAGGTGAAGAATTTGCTACATCATTTTCAAATCAAGCCGAGTCATATAAAAGCAGCTTAGGACTTTATGTTACTGCCGAAGTGTATTCAGGTAAACATGGTTTATCTTTAAAGTTAGATGGACTCGAAAAAGGAGTAAACGATCACGCACGTGCTAGAGGTATTGTAATGCATGCTGCTGATTACGTTTCGGAGTCTTTTATCAAAAACAATCACAGGTTGGGCAGGAGTCAAGGCTGTCCAGCAGTTCCCGTTGAGGTTTCAGAGGAAATCATCAATTTGATTAAAGGTAAATCTTGCTTTTTTATTTATCATCCGTCACACTCGAAAGTTGCAGTTGAAAAATTGATGTCCTAAAACAAGATTCAAAAAGATTCATTGTTACCAAATCGAAGTTTTTTTACTTCAAATAGGATTTTTATTAGTTTTTAGTGCTGTTTCAGATAAAAAAAAATATTTTTTTTTATCCATTTTTAGTGGAGATAAGATTTTCATAGTAAATAAATTAGCTCAAAAATAAGCTAGATTTGAATGTTTAAAGTGGCAAGATTTTAGACTTTTTCAGAAAAAAACTTGCAGGAAAGCAAACTTATTAAGTATATTTGCACCGTTGTAATGCGAAAGTAGCTCAGTTGGTAGAGCTCCAGCCTTCCAAGCTGGTTGTCGCGAGTTCGAGCCTCGTCTTTCGCTCTAGGTTTCAAATCTAGTTTTTGAAATTAAAATTATTGTATTACAATGCGAAAGTAGCTCAGTTGGTAGAGCTCCAGCCTTCCAAGCTGGTTGTCGCGA
>CAZMHK010000023.1:0-30749 GCA_964566045.1 uncultured Flavobacterium sp. | reverse complement strand
CAGAAAAATAAACCTATAAAGCAACATTCTTAACGCACATTTTTTAAAATTTCTTTTTGAAGCAATTCTAAACTTTTTATTACCGCTCTATCTATCACTTTTTCACGGGGTTGGCCAAAATTGAACTCTTCTACAATTATTTCGCTTGGTCCCGCAATTGCAATAAAAACAGTTCCTATTTCAGCATCAGAGTCTCCTTTTGAAGGTCCTGCATTGCCAGTTGTAGCAATTGCAAAATCCACATTTAATTTGGCTTTTGCTTGCTGCGCCATAGCTTCGGCTACTTCTTTACTAACAACGGAATATTCTTTTATCAAAGCTTCAGGAACTCCCAAAAGATCCACTTTAAGCGCCGTAGCATAAGTAACCACTCCTCCTTTAAAATAAGCCGAAGAGCCAGCAACGCTCGAAACAAGCTGCGCAATTTTACCACCAGTACAACTCTCAGCGGTTCCTACACTATATTTATGTTGTGCTAGCAATCGCCCAACCACAACCTCAATAGTCTCCTCTTCATCAAAACCAACAATGATATCACCTATTAAACCTTGTAAAGTTTTTACGTTTTCAGCTAAAGCATTTTGCAAAACCTCTTTATCCGTACCTCTTGCAGTTAATCGGAGTCGTACTCGACCTGGCGCTGGCAAGTAAGCCAACTTAATGAATTCTGGTAAATTATCTTCCCAAGCTTCAATGCGTTCCGCTACCAAACTTTCACCTTGTCCATAAGTCAGCACAGTTTGATGAATGATATACGGCCGTTCGTACTCACGAACTATTTTAGGCACAATTTCTTGTTCTACCAAATACTTCATTTCATACGGAACCCCCGGAAGCGAGATGAAAACAGTATCCTCTTTTTGCATCCACATTCCTGGCGCAGTTCCTACTTGATTATGCAAAACCGTACAAGTTGAAGGAACTAATGCTTGATCTTTATTGACTTGCGAGGCAGGCCTATTCATTACTCGTTCGATCAATGCAATTACATGCGCTTCTACAGCCTTATCAACAACTAGATGGTCATCAAAATAAGAACAAAATGTTTTTTTAGTCACATCATCTTTTGTCGGACCCAATCCTCCGGTTACAATTACAAAATCTACTTTATTTTGTAAAGTCGCAAACGTATTTAAAATATGATTTTGATCATCACTAATCGAAAGCATTTCTTGCACTTGAACTCCAATTCTATCTAATGCCTTTGCAATAAATCCCGAGTTGGTATCAACAATTTGCCCAATCAAAATTTCATCTCCAATAGTAACTATAGCTGCTTTCATGATATACATTAAATATTGTTAGTCCTAAAAAAAATGCCAGTACAACAGTGCCCATAGATATAAAAGCCGCTGTTGTATTGACAATCAAATCAAAAGCCATTTATTTTTTTAAACACTTTCGATATTTATACTTCCTACAAATTATTACAATCTAAATTTGCAGTATTATTTAACAATTTTTACAAGTCGAAATCTTTTTTTATTTCTTTAATCGCCTCATTCACTTGACGTTTTACACTCTTGAAAGTTTCTTTAATATCTTTTTTCTTGCCTTCGGTCTTGGTCCAAGCTTCAATTTGTAGAATTTCTTCAAATGCCACGTTCATGCCCAACAAATCCAAAGTAGGTTTGATTTTGTGCGCATATGCGTAAGCATGTTTATGATCCTTCTTCTTGATTCCCTCTTTTATTTGAATCATGTCCTCAGGAACTTCTGTTACGAAAAGCGTTAAAATCTCATTAACAAACTCAGGATCGTTATCTGAAAGCGCATACACTTTCGAAAGGTTGTAATGTATAGCCATTATTTTACTTGTATTCTAAATAGTTGTTTTCCCTCTAAAAATCCTTCCAAAACATCATCAGGTTGTACCGCAGCAACACCTTCTGGAGTTCCAGTAAAGATAATATCACCAATTTTTAATGTAAAAAACTGAGAAACATAAGCAATAAGTTCGTCAATTTTCCACAGCATCAAATTAGAATTTCCTTTTTGTACCGTTTGCGAATTCTTGGTTAATTCAAATGTAATATTTTCTACGGAAGTAAATTCACTTTTAGGCAAAAATTCTCCAATAACTGCCGATCCATCAAATGCTTTGGCTTTCTCCCATGGCAAACCCTTTGCTTTTAACCTATCTTGTAAATCACGCGCGGTAAAATCGATTCCTACACTAATTTCGTCGTAATATTTATGAGCAAATTTTGGCTCGATGTACTTCCCTACTTTACTAATTTTTACAATAAGTTCAATTTCGTGATGCACATCATTTGAAAATTCTGGAAGTACAAAAGGATGCTGCTTTAGCAATACAGCCGAGTCTGGTTTCAAAAAAACAACAGGCTCCGTTGGACGTTCGTTTTGCAATTCTTGGATGTGATTGGTATAATTTCTACCGATACAGATTATTTTCATTTCGTAATTAATTAAAAAATTTACTGATTGAAAGACTCAAAAATTAGCTTAATTTATTATTCAGTTTTCGAAGTTTAATCGCCGTTAAAACTTTCTTAGTATACAAAGGAAAATCGGCATTTTGAATCCAACTAAAATAACCTGGTTCACTTTCAAGTACTTTCTCTACTTTTACTCCTTTGTGTTTCCCGAAGGTAAAAATTTCCTCATCATCTTTATCAAAAGCAATCATACCTGCAAAATCAGCGATCTTTTTACGAGTAGTAAACTCAGATAATGCTTTCATATCATTTTCTAATTCTGGATAACGATCTAATTGCGCTTTCAAAATTTCATAAGTAGCCATCGTATCTGCTTCGGCTGAATGTGCATTTTCGAGTGTTTTACCACAATAAAATTTCAAAGCCGCACTCAAAGTACGCTCTTCCATTTTATGAAAAACAGTTTGAACATCTACCGAGACTCTGTTTTTCATGTCAAAATCGACTCCTGCACGCAACATTTCTTCGGCCAATAACGGAATATCAAAACGATCTGAATTGAAGCCCGCCAAATCACTATCCTTAATCATAGCGTAAACTTGCGCAGCCAAATCTTTAAAAGTGGGCTCATTAGCCACTTTTTCATCCGTAATACCATGCACCGCTGTAGTTTGTGGCGGAATTGGAATAGTTGGATTAACTAACCACGTTTTGCTTTCTTTGTTTCCGTTAGGAAAAACTTTAAATATTGAAATTTCTACAATTCTGTCCTTTCCGATATCAATTCCTGTGGTTTCTAGGTCGAAAAAGCAAATTGGTTTATTGAGTTTAAGTTCCATTTTATATGTGTAAGAAGGCAAAGATAGAAATTTGTTATGGAAATTACAGAAAGTTAACAATCAAACTTATGTTGAAAAGCTACAAACAAAAAACCCGATAGCTTGGCAGCCATCGGGTTTTAATTTTATTTCAATTTGTAAATTAAAAATCTCTATTCACGTCAAATGCTTCTAAATATTCAGCAACTCTTTTAACAAAACTACCGCCAAGCGCTCCATCTACCACACGGTGATCGTATGAATGAGACAAGAACATTTTTTGACGAATACCAATAAAGTCTCCCTCAGGTGTTTCGATAACAGCAGGCACTTTACGAATAGCTCCCAAAGCTAGAATCCCAACTTGTGGTTGATTAATAATAGGAGTACCAAAAACACTACCAAAAGTTCCTACATTGGTTACTGTGTACGTTCCGCCTTGCGTATCATCTGGCTTCAATTTTCCAGCTTTAGCACGATTACCAAGATCGTTTACCGCTTTAGCCATTCCAACTAGGTTTAATTGGTCTGCATTTTTGATTACCGGAACAATTAAATTCCCGTTTGGTAAAGCTGCAGCCATTCCTAAATTGATGTTTTTCTTTTTGATGATGTAATCACCATCGACAGAAATATTCATTCCAGGGAAATCTTTTAATGCTTTGGCAACGGCCTCCATCATGATAGGAGTAAAAGTCAGTTTTTCACCTTCGCGTTTTTCAAAAGCATCTTTTACTTTGTTTCTCCATTTTACGATGTTAGTTACATCTACCTCGATAAAGGATTGTACGTGCGCCGATGTTTGCACAGAAGCTACCATATATCCAGAAATCAATTTGCGCATGCGATCCATCTCAACGATTTCATCACCTCCGTTTATTGATACTGGAGCTGCTTTTTGCGCTACTGCAACTGGAGCCGCAACCGGAGTTGGAGCTGATGCAACAACAGGTTGCGCTACTGGAGCCGCTGTTCTGTTTTTCACATAAGCCAATATATCATTTTTGGTCACTCGACCTTCTTTACCTGTTCCTTGAATAGTTGCTAACTCAGCGACAGAAACGCCCTCTTCTTTAGCTATATTTTTTACCAACGGAGACAAAAATTGTTCTGATGCAGAAAAGTCAACAGCAACAGGCACAGGAGCACTTACACTCTCTTGTACCGCAGCAATTGTTTTTTCAATAATTGCCACTTCTGGAGCTGGAGTACTTGCAGCATCACCATCCGTTTCAATGATAGCAATGGTTTGACCCACTTGCACTAAATCATCTTTACCAAAAAGTTTTTCTACCAAAACACCCGAAACCTCACTTAGCACTTCACTATCTACCTTATCAGTAGCAATTTCAAGTACTGCCTCGTCCGCTTCGATTTTGTCGCCAACTTCTTTTAACCAGTTTGTAATGGTTGCCTCAGCAACGCTTTCTCCCATTTTCGGAAGTTTTAATTCAAATCTTGCCATATTGTTAACCTAAAAGGTGATATTGATTTTCAGTTTGCGAAATTACTAAAATTTACAAATATAATTTACACTTAATGTAATTTTTTATACTATTTCTATAATCTCACCTCTGCTATTACTATTGTTGCTTCCTATTAAGAAATTAGCGCTTTTAGGTAGAATTTTAAATGTAAATCCCTTATTTCTTGCAGATTCGAGAAAGGAAATACACTCTTTAAAAGTCATATGTTCCGAATCAAGAATTATTTCTACCCGTTTTTCGCTTTTTTCAGCAAACGAAAATACCATTTTTTCTGTGGTAATATCATGAAAAACGACATTATTTTGTAAAACACAAGACAGTTTGTTGGCTAACAATTTATTTTTTGAAAACAAAATATACTCATCAGGAGCCTGCACCTTTTGCAATTTATCCGCAGAAGAACCTTGTAGCATTTTTATAAATGAGAAAAAGGAAATCCCAATTTGCATAAAAAAATGGAATAAGAACGACACCTTAAAATGCTTCTGATAAAAAAAAGTCATCGCCTCTTGAAAACGCCTCATATAAGATGCATCTTTTATCGTACTCTCTCCTTTGTAATGAACAACAGTGGTTTCGTGGAAATAAAAATTATTTTTTCCAGCCAAGAGCGCTCGATACGACAAGTCAATATCATCCGAATACATAAAACAGTTTTCATCAAAACCCTTTAATTCTGTGTACAAATCCTTTTTTAAAACCATGAATGCTCCAACCAAAATAGATATTGCTCCTGATTCATTTTCATTTAAATGCTGTGCATAATATTTACCAAACAGCTGTTTTGACCATTGGTATTGTGGTAAAATGCGATACAATCCCGCAATTTTTGTGAACGAAACCCAAGGCGTTGGCACCCCGCGCTTGCTTTCTGGTAAAAAATTACCCGCGCCATCAATTAATTTAACGCCTACAATTCCGCAATTAATTTGCCTTTCGGTGAAAGCCAAAACTTTTACAAAAGTATCTTCGGCAACCACCGTATCTGGATTCAAAATACAAACATATTCACCTTTAGCAACTGCTACGCCTACATTATTACCCTTTGGAAAACCCAAATTTTCAGCATTTTGAATGAGTTTTATATCAGGAAAACGTTCTTTCATCATCGATACACTATCATCAGACGAATTATTATCAACTACAATAATTTCGGCGTCAAGGTGCAGCAAAGCGCTTTGTACACTGAGCACACATTGCTCCAAAAAATGGCGCACATTGTAATTGAGAATAACAACTGATAATTGCAAAGGTGATTTTTTTGATTGATTAAGAAACTTTGTTGCTCCTAATTTATAACTTGGCTCAAAACTACATTCTTTTCTTCATATCAAAAAATAAGCTATAACTTCTCTTTGATCAAAGTGCAACTTGGTTAAACCATTTACAAAATAAAATTAACTATCTATTTACAAGCACAACTCATCGATGGCGACTACTTCGTTGAAATAATGTACTTTTGCCAAAAATAGATACTCGTGAATTACCTTTCAGTAGAAAACATATCAAAATCCTTTGGAGAACGTACCTTGTTTAAAGACATTTCGTTCGGGATCAATAAAGATCAAAAAATTGCTTTTATAGCCAAAAACGGTTCAGGAAAAACCACAATAATGAGCATTCTTAATGGTTTGGAAGAATCAGATACGGGTCAAGTGGTGCTTCGTAAAGGAATCAAAATGGCTTTTTTGTCGCAAAACAACAATCTACAAGATGAATTGACCATTGAAGAGAGCATTTTTGCATCGGATAACGAGACCTTAAAAGTAATTGAAGCCTACGAAAAAGCGCTAGAAAATCCAGAAGACGAAGAGGCTTACCAAAAAGCTTTTGACGGCATGGACCAGCACAATGCCTGGGATTTTGAAACCCAATACAAGCAGATTTTATTCAAATTGAAGTTAGAAAATTTCAAATTGAAAGTAAAAAACCTTTCGGGAGGTCAGAAAAAAAGATTGTCGCTTGCCATTATTTTGATCAATCGTCCGGATTTATTAATTCTTGACGAACCTACCAACCATTTGGATTTAGAGATGATTGAATGGTTAGAAAGCTATTTTGCCAAAGAAAATATTACGCTGTTTATGGTGACGCACGACCGTTTTTTCTTAGAGCGTGTGTGTAATGAAATTATTGAATTAGACAACGGAAAATTATACCAATACAAAGGTAACTACTCCTATTATTTAGAGAAAAAAGAGGAACGCATTGCCTCTGAAAACTCGAGTGTCGATAAAGCGCAAAATCTTTTTGTAAAGGAATTAGAGTGGATGCGCCGTCAACCAAAAGCGCGTACCACCAAATCAAAATCCAGACAAGATGATTTTTATGTAATCAAGGAAAAAGCACAAAGCAGACGCCGCGAGAACAAAGTAGAACTTGAAATCAACATGGAACGCATGGGAAGCAAAATTATTGAGCTTCACAAAATTTCAAAAAAATTCAAGGACCATGTCATCATGGATAATTTTAGTTTTGATTTTCAGCGTGGCGAACGCATTGGAATCATTGGTAAAAACGGAACTGGTAAATCGACTTTCTTAAATCTCTTGACAGGAACTCTGCCACTGGATTCTGGAAAAGTGGTAGTTGGCGAAACCATTAAAGTTGGGTATTACACACAAAGTGGAATCAATCCTAAACCGGGTCAGCGAGTTATTGATGTGATCAAGGAATACGGCGAATTTATTCCGTTGATGAAAGGAAAGTTGATTTCGGCATCGCAATTATTAGAACGCTTTTTATTTGATGCTAAAAAGCAATACGATTTTGTAGACCGATTGAGTGGTGGCGAATTGAAACGCTTGTATTTGTGTACTGTTTTGATTCAGAATCCAAACTTTTTGATTCTTGATGAGCCTACAAATGACTTAGATATTGTAACACTAAACGTTTTAGAAAGTTTCTTGCTTGATTATCCGGGTTGTCTTTTGGTAGTTTCGCACGATAGGTATTTCATGGATAAAATTGTAGATCACTTGTTCATTTTTAGAGGTGACGGTGTGGTGGAAGATTTTCCAGGTAACTACTCTGATTTCAGAGCTTACGAAGACAGTGCAGATGTGGCTCAAAAAGAGGAAAATAAAGCCGAAAAGAAAGATTGGAAACAAAACAATCCCACCGGAAATTTGACCTTTAACGAACAAAAAGAATTTCAGAAAATAGAGCGCGAAATCAAAGATTTAGAGGTAGAAAAAGCTAAAATTGAACAGCTTTTTGCAGACGGAAAAGTAGCTGATGCTGATATTGAAAAGAAAGCCAAAGAATTAGAAGCTATAATTACCAAGATTGAACTTAAAGAAGAGCGCTGGTTTGAGTTGAGTGCCAAAATTGAAGGTTAGAAGGCAGTTACAGTTGGCAGTTACAGTTGGCAGTCTCAGTTGGCAGTCATATTATACGGTAATAAAGAAAGTATAAAATAGCGAAAGCTCTAATTTTAAAAACCCACAACAATTTTTTGAATTTGTTGTGGGTTTTTTATTTGAAAGAAATTAACAACAAATTAATATTTTCAATGTTTGAGGAATTGCTGTATTTAATATGTTTGACGACTACAATTATATCAAACCCCAGTATGAAACAAACTCAAATAAATGTGGTTCATTGCAGTCGCAGCGAATTTAAAAGCACCTGGATAATTTTAATATTAGCATTGCTGATGTTCGAATTTTCGCAAGGGCAAAACAAAAGCGGAAAAATTTTAGATGCTGTAAGCAAAGAAACTATTCCTTACGCATCGATTTTAGTGAACAAGAGTGTTCATTTAATATCAAATGTCGAGGGTGATTTTTCAATTTCAGATCAAATCAACCAAACAAACACCACCTTTGATGTTTCTTACTTAGGCTATGTTTCGCAAACAATATCAATGGAACAACTTAGGAATAAAAACTATATAATTACATTACAACCAAGTGTTTATGAACTTAATGCTGTTGAAGTTGGGAAAAGCAAACTTGACCCACTTGAGATCATGCAGCAAGTTAAAGCCAATTTGAATAAAAATTATTCGCAAAAATTAATTGCATCCAAAGAGCAATTATTTATTAGAAAAGGGAATGAATTCACGCCAAAAACCCTAGAGGTAGCAATAACCAAATCCTCTGATTTTTCTAAAAATGCTCTTTCAAAAATGAATAGCGATATACAGCATATTGTTACAAACCTGAAACAATTTCCACCCAAAGAATACACAGATCTTCTGGGTAACTATTACTGTTACCCTCAGCCAAATCAATCAAAATATTTTGCAGCAACAAAACTTGAGGTACTGCAAGCCACTCTTTTAAAAACCGATCAAAACAATTTATCAGCTACTGACCTTAAAAAAGAAGGAATGAACGTCCTCTTAAAACATCTTGACTCTACAAAATACTACCGCGTCAAAAGTGGCCTTTTCGGATCAAGAGATACCATTTCATTACGAAAAGACTTCAATGATAAAAAAAACAAGATCAAAAAAAATATTGTTTCACAAGCAAAGGAAAATATCAAGAAATTTTTAATTGAAAATAGCTTACAACATATTACTTCATTTGATTTTGTGCATCATCCAGAACGCTATAACTACAAATTTGGCGGAATAACCTACGATGAGAACAGTCAGGCAACTTATGTGCTTACTTTTGACCCTAAAACAAGTAAAGGTAAATTTCACGGCAAAATTTACGTTTCAGAAACCGATTTTGCTATTCTGCGACTATCCTATGAACTGGCTCCCAATAAGCAGTTAAACAATATTAATCTTAAATTTTTACTTGGTATCAAAGCAGGCGAAAACATACAAAAGGGTGTTGTTGTTTTTGATAAAAAAAGCAATCAGTCCAATTACTCCTTGCGCTACGCAAAATCAGAACATGGAAACTATTTCTATGTAAACAGACCTTTAAAATTCATTGAATTAACCAAAAAAGACAAAGATGTTGTGGCGCTAGACCTTAAAATAGATGGTACTACGACTAGTTCAACCGAATTTTTAGTAATGTCTAGTGAAACAATCTCAACAACTGCAGGACAACAAATTCAAGAAAAAAACTTTTCGTACGTGCCATTAAAAGCATATGACGCCAAAACTTGGAAAAACTACAATGCTCTTGAACCTATTCAAAGTTTAAAAAAATTCAAAAGCATCGACAAGCAATAGTGATCACCTTTGTAAGGAAAAAAATCTCTTTTAAAATCATAGACTTTTTTTCCAACTTTTAGGACATAAAAAAAGCTGCAATCAAATCGCAGCTTTTCTTCCTAACCAAAAATAACTTAAAAAAACTAACTAAAAAAAACTAACTAAACAACTATAAAAACTACTTAACAATCAATTTTGCAACATCGTATTCAAACATTGAACCTTTAATGATACAGAAATAAACCCCGGGATTAAACTGCAACTTAGACAATGAAACAGTATTAAATCCTTCTTTAGCATCAAATTGCATCGACTTAACCACAGCTCCATTTACATTATAAAAATTTATAACAACCGCTTCATTAACTTTTGATGTAAATTGTAAAACAGTAGTTTCATTTACTGGATTTGGTGCAATAACCACACTACTATTTGCACGATCCTTCTCAAAAATTTTAGTATCAAGGGTCAAATTTGTCAAAACCTGAATCGACTGAATATCCATTTCTTTTACGGTTAACTTTCCATCATTCGCAGTCATTTTGAACACTATTGTTTTAATGTCATTTGCAATTAATTGACTACCCAAAGATGATGTAAAAGCAGTAAAAGGTATTGCAAAATCTTGTAATGCATCTGTTAAAACGATAGTGGCTTTGTATTGCTGCTCCCAAGCCGAAATACTGTTTTTGATTAAAATTATTTCTAAAGTACCAGTACCTTTTGCTTTTAAATGCAAACTCTTGTAAGCCGATAAATCTACTGCCTTAAATCGTGGTGTTAGTGCTCTATAAGCAGCAACATAATCACTAGTAGCAGCGGTTAATTTAAGGTTACGCTCAACTGCAAAACCACTTGTTTCAAACGGTATTGTATTGGCAGTGATTTCATAATTTGTTACTGAAGCTGTGCTTGAAGGTGCATCAAGACCCCATGGCCCATCCGACATGAACAAATCATCTGGAGTTGCTATTCCATCTCCAATTCTAAAACCAATATCAAATAAATTTCCAGTTGATAAGGTAATATCTGAAACAAGTTTTTTATCCAAATTTATGTTACTTGATATTTTTTGCTCTTGACTCGTTTCTGTCTTACGCAGTCCGCCATCAAATTGTATTGCACTTGTACCGTTAGTATTGATAATTTGCAGTTCTAAAACACCATTTACGTACCTACCTTTTTTAACAAATACCTTTGGAGGTTCAGATAGATTATATCCTGAAATAGGTTTTTGAACCGCTAGCAAACGAGCAACCTCTTGACCCATTTTGTACAGATTATCGATAGAATTTGTCCAAATTTGAAAATTATAAAAACCAATATTTTTTTGATACTTATCTAAATTCCAATGACTTTCAATTTCAAAATTAGCATCTGCATTTACTTTTTTGGCAGCAAAGCTTAAAACATACTCGATGGAATTATCTGCATTTTTGATAATTGTTTTGATAAACGGTTGCTCATTGATTTCAATAGTAGACACCGATAGTATCTGAGCTCCCAGCAAACGATCACAAATAAACTTGGTATGCTCATAAACCCCATCGTCTGTTTTTAAAGCCAAGATCGTCGCTATCGTTTTGTTATCTTTTAAATAATCTACAGAATAAACCTCAGATGCATTGGTTATTGACAAAAGATCGGTTGGTGTTGACTCAATTACAGTTTGCTCATTGATTGTACCAAAAGGAATAAAATCTCTTAAAACTGATCCTGTTTGCGTGCGGGAAAACAAAGCTGGTTTAGTTACTCTTTTAGCTTTTGCTACATCAAATGTATACGCTTTCTTGACTCTATTGAAATTTCGTTTATTAACCAATTCTGATAATCTGTTGTTACTTTCTAATCCGCCTTCATTTGCACCCGAAACTGATGCTGCAAATACAGGGCATGAAGCATATCCTGAACACGATGGATCATCACAATCTGCTAAGCCATCACCATCGTCATCTAATCCATTATCACAAATTTCTTGCGGAACAGGTGCCGTAGGACAACGCGCTCCATCATTACTAGAACTCGATGGGCCAAAAGCAAATAAATTAGACACCATGCTATTTAAACCACTCAAATTAGAAACATCTCGAACTATATAAACCGTACCCGTTTGATTTGCTGAAACATAAAAACTGCCTGAAAGATCAAAATAAACAGCTCCGTAGGTATAATTATTACCAGCCAAAACGGGTACAACTCCTAAATTTTCAACTTGACCCGTGTTAGGATGAACACGGTACAAAATATTAGTTCCTTGTTCTACGGTATACAATTTACCATCAACCGCATTAAAAGCCCAGTCATGCACGTTTATACTTTGAGAAAGTTCAAATGCACCTAAATATTGCAAATAGCTAGCCGAAGCTGGGTTAAGATCAATTTTATAATAAGGACTTCCTCCTGATTTAAAGTAATAAACACCATCAGGCCCTATATCACCTACATAACGGCTTCCATCTACTAAACTCGGTATTGTATAGGTAGTTGTTGTAAAATTTTTACCAATACGAACTATCGTTTTTGAAGGTGAAGACAAATAACCCCAAATATATCCATCAGTAGGATTATATCCAACCGCGTTAATATTCCCTGTAGTAATGTTGGCAGCAACCAAATTAGCATTACCTGAAGCCAAATCAATTGCATAAACATCATTAGTTTGAAATAAATACGCATTAAAATCACAATTAAATGGTATCTCTTGTGCGACAGATTTAGTCGACAAAATCAAGCAAAAAAATAAAAAGCCTGGATACAAAAAAAAGAGTACTGTTTTTTTCATGAGCATAATTGTTTGTTTACAATGTAAAAGTAGCTCAAGAGTTAGAAATGAGTCTATCAAATTAGTTAGTTGAACAATAACCATCGACGAACCGTGTTTTGTTGTAGACCAACAAAAATTTTATGAACCCATTCATGCTATTAACAAACTAAAAATCAAGGAATAAAACCTTGCTTTAGCAATCCTAATCTTGATTACAATCACAGTAATAAACAGCATAACAAATCATTAGAATTAAATTTTCTTCAATACAATTGCTGTTTAGCTCGAAATAAGTTTGCTAAGAAAGAATAACGTTATTAACCTTGAGCCTAAAAAAATTAATGCTGCTCGTTCATATCAAAATTCAGAACGTATCTTAGCGCCCAATTTATTTGACATTTTATTGAATTATGCTACATCCTATTCTATCTTATTTCCGCTTTTTATGGTATTCTAAGAACGAGCATGCAGTTCACTCGCCTTTTGTTTTTAAGTTACTTACCAAATGCTTCTATCAAAAAAATGAAGCTTCTGAATTACAACAATTAGCAGCGTACCGTAAAAAACAATTTAGCAATACCAACGTTATCGAAATTACTGATTTGGGAGCTGGATCAAGAGTATTTGCCTCTAACAAGAGAATAATTGCCGATATGGCTAAAAAAGCAGGAATAAATAAAAAAAGGGCTCAATTATTAACACGTGTTATTAGGTATTTTACTCCTAAGTCAATTTTAGAATTAGGTACTTCAGTAGGACTTGCAACTTCAGCAATGAGTATAGGAACGCAACAATACAAGGGGGATGCGACTATTATTTCAGTTGAAGGTTGCCCCACAATCGCGGACTATGCGCGTACGCAATTACAGGAATTTGGATTTGAAAACATACAAGTGATCAACTCCGACTTCAGCCTGTACCTAAACGAGGTTGCTCAACCCACTTTCGACTTGGTTTATTTTGATGGCAATCATTCTAAAAATGCAACTGTTGCTTACTTTACCTCTTTACTACCGAACAGTCATAATGATAGCGTATGGATTTTTGATGATATCCATTGGTCAAAAGAAATGGAAGAGGCTTGGGATTATATCAAAAAGCATCCAAAAGTGACTGTAACGATAGATACTTATAAATGGGGCTTTGTCTTTTTTAGAAAAGAACAGCCAAAAGAACATTTTGTCATAAGGGTATAAAAAAAATGGCAGCCCTTTCGAACTGCCACTTCCCCTCAATATTAGTAACCAAATTTATTATTGTTTAGCTTTTTGCATCTCATTTGATTTAGCTCCCATTCTGTTCAAAGTATACATCGGTGCAAACTTTAATTTTAGAGCTGCAATTTTACGATTATCATCACTTGACAATCCTTCATTTTCAACAGTATTTTTACGGCTGTCTAATGCTTCATACATTAGTTTGATTTCGTCCCAATCTTCACGAGAGTAACTATCCTTACTTTTTTGTACAGCATCAACAAATTGCTGGTACACTCCTAAAATATTATTCTTTGTAACCCAATTAAAGTTCATATCCTCGCCCACTCTACCTTCTCCAAAAAGCGAATTTCTAATTTTTTGCTGCGGAGTTGCTGCACTTTTTAGTAAAGCTGCTGCTTTTTGAGCCTCAATTTTAAGCCTCAAAACTTCATATTTGGCTCTACTTGCCTCAATTTTAGCTTGTGCTTCAGCATCAGATGTTAAGGATTCCATTGAATTTTCCAATTCTTTAGATTTCTTTTCAAAAGATGATTCAATCGCATCCCAATTTTGTTCTGCATCATTTGCAGCAACTCCGCTTAAAGAGTCCACATACGTTACATAGTTATTCAAGCTTTTTTCAGCAGCTTCTTGCTTTTCATTTTTACAAGCAGTAAAACTAATTGCAAGGACCGCTGTTCCTAAAAGTAATTTAGTAGTTTTCATATTTTTTGTTTTTTTTTTGTTAGTGATAGGTCAAAAGTAGAACACATTTTACCCTCAACAATACAAATCAAATAATTATACAATAGATTCTTAAAATTCTACAAATCATACCGTAAAGTCTTTTAAAAAAGTAAAAATCAACAGTAAATTGTATACTTTTCACAAGTTGAAACTATATGAGATATAAATTCGCAACATTTCACAAAAACCTTGTTTAATAGGTGTAACAAATCACAAAATGAGCTACTAATCCCATAATCAAAAGTTTTTGTACTTTAAAAAAAGTAAACTTAAATACCGCCGAAGTTCCGACTGAGGTTTAAATCATCAACTACAATGGCAAACCCGTTAATTAAAATAAGTGATATTAAAAGAAACTTTGTACTAGGCAATGAAATTGTTTACGTACTTAAAGGAATCGATTTAGAAATTAACAAAGGAGAATATGTAGCCCTAATGGGACCATCTGGATCAGGAAAATCAACCTTGATGAACTTACTGGGCTGTCTTGACACACCCACATCAGGAAGTTATGTCCTTAATGGAAAAGACGTCAGTAAAATGCGCGATGACGAATTAGCCGAAATTCGAAACAAGGAAATCGGATTCGTTTTCCAAACATTTAACTTGTTGCCAAGAACAACCGCACTTGACAATGTAGCTTTACCCATGATTTATGCTGGCTACTCAAAATCAGAACGCAACAAAAGAGCAACTGAAGTATTGGAGCAAGTGAATTTATCAAACAGAATGGATCACCAACCTAATCAGCTTTCTGGAGGGCAACGCCAGCGTGTCGCTATTGCCAGAGCATTGGTCAACAAACCCTCAATTATCCTCGCCGATGAGCCAACCGGAAACTTAGATAGTAAGACATCTGTTGAAATTATGAAGTTATTTGGTGACATTCACGCCCAAGGCAACACCGTAATTTTAGTAACACACGAAGAAGAAATTGCCGCCTACGCCAACCGTGTCATCAGACTTAGAGATGGTGTAATTGAAAGCGATACCTCAAAATAATTTTTTCCAGGAGCTTATCCGGCTATACGCTACAATCTTTTTTAAAAACTCACAGCCTCTTGAGGGCTGTAAGGTTCTATAAAAGGATTTCCGCTGCTATCCGGGCTAGGAAATCCTGCTGCTAAACACATCTAGCATTACCATTAAAAATCCTAAAAAATGAAAATCGCACTATTAACTTGCGAAAAACTGCCCCAATTAAATCCCGAAGACCAACCGTTAATTCCTGCTTTGGAGCAACATGGCATTACTGCAATTCCTTCCATTTGGAGCGATAAAGCAATCGATTGGACTACATTTGATTATCTGATCTTCCGCAATACTTGGGATTATTTCGAAAAAGAATCTGAATTCAGAGCTTGGCTGGACCACATCGAACAATTAGGTGTTAAAACTCTTAATTCAATTGAATTGGTCAAACAAAATATTCACAAGTTTTACCTGCGTGATCTGGAGCAACAAGGAGTAACTATTTTACCCACTGTATTTATCGATCGCACTACTAAACTGGATTTGGCAGCACTGCTTCCAGCCTCTTGGAAAAAAGCCGTCATAAAACCCGCTTTTTCAGCAGGATCGTATTTAACAACGGTATTTGATGCAGCGGATGCCAATAGTATTAGCGAAGAATACAGTAAAATTGCAACTCAAAAAGAGCTGCTATTGCAGGAGTTTCGACCAGAGATTCAAACCATAGGCGAAACGTCTTTTATTTTTTTCAACAAACAATTCTCACATGCCGTAAACAAAAAACCTGTTGATGGCGATTTCAGAGTGCAAACGCTGTTTGGTGGTAAATACACTTTGGTACACCCATCAGAAAATTTAATTGCAAGCGCTCAAAAAATAATCGCAAATTTTCCAGAGCCACTGCTTTACGCCCGCGTTGATGGCATCATCATCAACGACCAATTACAGTTAATGGAAGTAGAATGCATTGAACCCGATTTGTATTTTAACTTAAGTCCCACAGCATTGAGTCAGTTTGTTGCTGCAATAGTAAAATTAATAGCCTAAATTTGTCTTTTCAACATATCAATAGCATTTTACATGAAAGTATATACTAAAACGGGCGACAAAGGAACTACATCATTATTTGGAGGTACCAGAGTTCCTAAAGATCACGCACGTATTGAAAGCTACGGAACGGTAGACGAATTAAACTCATACATCGGACTCATCAGAGACCAAGAAATAAACACCAGCTACAAAACTATTTTAATTGAGGTGCAAGATCGCCTTTTTACAGTAGGAGCAATTTTAGCCACTCCACCCGAAAAAGAGGTTAAAAAAAATGGCGAATTGCGTTTGCAAAATTTAGGAATTGTACCTACTGATATTGAGTTACTCGAAAACGAAATCGATCAAATGGAAGAATCTCTTCCGCCAATGACTCATTTTGTTTTACCCGGCGGACATACTACCGTGTCATATTGTCATATCGCACGTTGCGTTTGCCGCAGAGCTGAGCGCTTAGCAGTGCATTTAAGTCACAATGAACCTGTTCCTGAAATTGCTATCACGTATTTAAACCGACTTTCTGACTACCTTTTTGTGCTGGCACGAAAGTTGTCTCATGACCTACAAGCGGACGAAGTAAAATGGATTCCGAGAAAGTAGAAGTCAGTGAGCAGTGTACTACAGTCTCAGTTTGCAGTGTGCAGTTTTATACTGATCATGGAAAACCGATCACTGAAAACTGATTACTGAAAACTGATTATTGAAAACCGATCACTGAAAACTGATCACTGAAAACTGATCACTGAAGACTAAAAATAAACGTTCTTAACTTTAACCAAAAATAAATCGTTTTTTACTTGTATTTTTCAGTAAAAAATTTATTTTTGCACAAAACTAAATCGACAACAGATGTATTGGACATTAGAATTAGCATCATATTTAAGTGATGCACCGTGGCCTGCGAACAAAGACGAATTAATCGACTACGCCATTAGAGCAGGAGCTCCTTTAGAGGTTGTAGAAAACCTTCAATCTATTGAAGATGAAGGCGAGATATATGAATCAATGGAAGAAATATGGCCGGATTATCCTACAGACGAAGACTATCTTTGGAATGAGGATGAATATTAAAAGGTAAACCAATAAAAAGTCTCAAAAGAGGCTTTTTTTTGGTTTAAATGTATAGAATAACACAATTAGAAATAAAAACATATCATGAGTTTCATCAACAGTATTATCAAGATCTTTGTAGGCGACAAGTCTCAAAATGATGTCAAAAGCTTACAACCGTATCTTACCAAAATAAAAACCTTCGAAACTGCCCTTAAAGCATTGTCTCATGATGAATTGAGAGCAAAAACGGCTGAGTTTAAAGAAAAAATTAAACAAGCACGCGCCGAAAAAGACAGCAAAATCGCTGCTTTAAAAGCCGATGTTGAACTCATCGAAGACATCGATAAAAGAGAAGATATTTATATAAGTATTGACGCTTTAGAAAAAGAGGCCTACGAAATCTCTGAAAAAGTGTTGATGGATATTTTACCGGAAGCTTTTGCTGTGGTAAAAGAAACAGCAAGCCGTTTCAAAGAAAACACACATATCGAAGTTACCGCTACCGCAAAAGATCGTGAACTTTCTGCTACCAAAACTTACATCACTCTGGAAGGCGACAAAGCGATTTGGGCCAACTCTTGGAGTGCAGCTGGTAAAGAAATTACTTGGGACATGATTCACTACGATGTACAATTAATTGGTGGTATGGTTTTGCACCAAGGAAAAGTAGCTGAAATGCAAACAGGTGAAGGTAAAACGTTAGTGGCTACTTTACCTCTTTACTTAAACGCACTTACTGGCAATGGCGTACATTTAGTAACCGTGAATGATTACTTGGCTAAACGTGATAGTACTTGGAAAGCTCCTTTATTTGAATTCCACGGTATGTCAGTTGAATGTATTGACAATTACCAACCAAGCTCTGAAGGTCGTAAAAAAGCCTATGATGCAGATATAACTTACGGTACCAACAACGAATTTGGTTTTGACTACCTAAGAGACAACATGGCGCACTCGCCAGAAGATTTGGTACAAAGAAAACACAATTACGCTATTGTTGATGAGGTGGATTCGGTTTTGATTGATGATGCAAGAACGCCATTAATTATCTCAGGTCCTGTGCCACAAGGTGATCGTCACGAATTTGTAGAAATGAAACCAAAAATCGAAAACTTGGTGAGTTTACAAAGACAATTGGCCAACGGTTTCTTGGCAGAAGCTAAAAAACTTATCAAAGAAGGAAATACCAAAGATGGTGGATTCCAACTTTTAAGAGCTTACAGAGCATTACCTAAAAACAAAGCTTTGATTAAGTTTTTGAGTGAAGAAGGAATCAAACAATTGCTTCAAAAAACTGAAAATCAATACATGCAAGATAACAAAAGAGAAATGCATAAAATTGATGAAGCATTGTATTTTGTAATCGAAGAAAAAAATAATCAAGTAGAGTTATCTGATAACGGTATCAAATACCTTTCTGGCGATACAGACTCTGACTTTTTCGTTCTTCCAGACATCGGAACTGAAATTGCTGCTATCGAAAGCAGAAAACTAGATAAAGATCAAGAAGCAGAAGAAAAAGAAAAATTATTCCAAGATTTTGGTATCAAAAGCGAGCGTATTCACACGCTTACGCAACTGTTGAAAGCCTACACTTTATTCGAAAAAGATGTAGAGTATGTAATCATGGACAACAAAATCATGATTGTAGACGAGCAAACAGGTCGTATCATGGACGGACGTCGTTACTCTGACGGTTTGCACCAAGCTATCGAAGCGAAAGAAAATGTAAAAATCGAGGCTGCAACTCAAACATTTGCAACAGTTACTTTGCAAAACTACTTCAGAATGTACAACAAACTGGGCGGAATGACGGGAACAGCCGTAACTGAAGCAGGTGAATTGTGGCAGATCTATAAATTAGACGTAGTTGAAATTCCAACCAACAGAGGAATTGCACGTAAAGACAAAGAAGATTTCATCTACAAAACAACACGTGAAAAATTCAATGCAGTTATTGAAGATGTAACTGAATTATCAAAAGCTGGAAGACCAGTTCTTATTGGAACAACATCGGTTGAAATATCTGAATTGTTGAGCCGAATGCTTAAAATGCGTGGCATCACTCACAATGTATTGAACGCCAAAATGCACAAGCAAGAAGCGCAAATTGTAGAAGAGGCAGGTAAACCAGGCGTTGTAACCATTGCAACCAATATGGCCGGTCGTGGTACCGACATTAAATTATCTCCAGAAGTTAAAGCTGCCGGAGGTTTAGCGATTGTAGGTACAGAGCGTCATGATTCACGTCGTGTTGACCGCCAATTACGTGGTCGTGCCGGACGTCAAGGTGACCCAGGAAGTTCTCAATTTTACGTATCTCTTGAAGACAACTTAATGCGTTTATTTGGTTCTGAAAGAGTAGCCAAAGTAATGGACCGCATGGGATTACAGGAAGGTGAAGTAATTCAGCACTCTATGATGACCAAATCAATTGAGCGTGCACAGAAAAAAGTAGAAGAAAACAACTTTGGAGTACGTAAACGTTTATTAGAGTACGATGATGTGATGAACGCACAGCGTGAGGTAGTTTACAAGCGTCGTCGCCATGCCTTATTTGGTGAGCGTTTAAAACTTGACATTGCCAACATGTTGTACGATACCTGCGAAGTTATTGTAAGCCAAAACAAAGGAACAAACGATTTCAAAAACTTTGAGTTTGAATTAATTCGTTACTTCTCTATCACATCGCCAATTAGCGAAAGTGACTTTGCCAAAAGCAACGAAACGGACATTACAAATAAACTATATAAAGTAACTTTAGAGTACTATACTGAGAAAACAGCACGCAGCGCACGTGAAGCTTTCCCTATTATCAAGAGTGTTTACGAGGACCAAAACAATCAATTCGAGCGTATTGTAGTGCCATTTACTGACGGTATCAAATCACTTAATGTGGTAACCGACTTGAAAAAAGCATACGAAACAGCAGGTGCGCAATTAATAGCTGACTTCGAGAAAAACATTACACTAGCCATTGTTGATGAAGCTTGGAAAAAGCACTTACGCAAAATGGACGAATTGAAACAATCTGTACAATTGGCCGTGCACGAACAAAAAGATCCGTTGCTAATTTACAAGTTAGAGGCTTTCAATTTATTTAGAGCCATGATTGACAATGTAAACAAAGAGGTAATCTCGTTCTTGTTCAAAGGTGATTTGCCAGCACAAGAAAACCAGCGTATTCAAGAAGCTATTGATGTAACGCCAGTTGAAGATTACACCGTTTCAAAAGACGAAATTGTAAGTAGTGAAGCCGCCAATCAAGAGGCAATGCAAACACAAACCCGTCAGGTAACAGAGACCATCACACGCGATCAACCAAAAATCAATCGCAATGATAACGTGACCATTCAAAACGTGGCCAACGGACAAATTCAAGAAATGAAATACAAAAAAGCCGAAAGCTTAATCGCTTCAGGACAATGGGTTTTAGTGAACTAAATCCTTTTATTTCAAAATATATCAAACTCCACTGCGCAAGTAGTGGAGTTTTTTTTTCTATTTTTTTTCGGGAGCTATTCCTGCCATACGCTACAAGCTATTGGGTTGCCAACTCTTTTTATAGGCGCTTTCAGAAGCTTCCTTCGGTCGCTCTGCCAGACACCATAAAAAGTAGTTGGCGACCGGCATAGGCTTTTCGCTGCTGTCAGGGCTACAACCCACACCAATTTCGGTAGAAAACTTATCTGAAAAATCAAAAACAGTTTGAAAACAAGAAAAATAATCTTGTTGAAACTAATTTCAATAAATTTGAGTAGCTTCACGCCTACAAAAACTTGTACCATTTAAAACAAAAACAAATGAAAAAAGTTCTTTTCACAACAATGTTACTTAATTTGTTTTCATGCAACTCACAATCGAAACAAACTCTGGAGCAAAAAAACCAAAGTGTAAAAGCAAATACAACTTAAAAATTAGCTTCGGTGAACTATAATCTTATACTCGAAAACAAAGAAATAAATGGTATAAAAATTGAACTTTTAGAAATAGGTACTCTCAATGTACCTAGTGGAAAAATCGTAGTTTGTGATCCACTAGTTTTTTATCAACCTACTCCCTACACTAAAATGGTGCCTTCAGGGAAATATCCGATGAAAATTTATGTAGCCAAAACCGAAGATTCAGGAGATCGATATGCAATTGCACAATTAGAAATTTCAACCAAGAAAGCAGTAAAATGGATTTTAGCAGTAACTGAAAATGACAATGTAAATGAATTACAAGAAAAAGATGCTTTTTTCGGTTTTCCTGTTGATACCGGATTAGCTGGTTTTTTTGATTATCAAACGAGTTTAGCATTTGATAAATTTCAGAATGATTTTTACAAACAAGAACCTGCCAAAAACATTTACGATGATTATTTTGAGGCCGAGTTTAAGAAAAATGCTGTACCTAAAGACAATCCTAATGCAGTTGGAAATTGGATAAACTATACTTTACCACAAACCAACTTAAACATTGCCATGTTTCAATCTGGCTATGGAGATGGCTATTATCCCGCTTATTGGGGAATTGACGAAAATGGCGCCGTTACCTCATTAGTACTTGATTTTTTTGTTATAGATTTACCAAGCATCAACAAATAATTTTCAAAGAGCAGCGTTAATTTGTAAGAGTAATTGCTAATTCCTTTTCCAAAACCTGATCAAATCGGTAAGCTAAAAAAAACATTATGAAAACCAGCAAGATTAGCAATTTAGAGATCAAAAAAGGAGAAGAAATACTCGGACGCGACATCCGAGAAGGGATTTTCAACCTCATACAAACCGAGTTCCCGAATTTTACTTTGAACGATGCAATAACTATTGAAGAATTGAATCGATACCGACGCTTGTATTTGACCTCCTTAATCCAACAAGAAAAAGGAGAAATTGCAGCTATCGACCAAGATGTACTCAACGCCATAAAAAACAACTCAATTCTTTCTGAAAACATTCAAGACGAAATTGAAGCCGAACTTACCTTCGGTCAAAAACTAGCTGATGGCGTAGCTGGCTTTGGCGGAAGTTGGGCCTTTATCATCACTTTTTTTTCTTTTATATTAATTTGGATGATCATCAATATTTGGTTTTTAACCACGAAACCGTTTGACCCCTTCCCTTTTATATTACTCAATTTAATACTTTCTTGTTTGGCAGCCATTCAGGCACCAATTATTATGATGAGCCAAAACCGACAAGAACAAAAAGACCGTCAAAGAAGCGAACACGACTATAAAATTAACTTAAAAGCCGAACTAGAAATCAAACTTTTAAGCGAAAAAATTGACCATTTATTAGCCCATCAAAACAAAAAACTGCTTGAAATTCAAGAACTACAAACCGATTATTTAGAAGACTTAATGAAAGAATTAAAAAAGTCTTCATAAGATACATTGAAACAAATAAAGTCTGAATTAAGTTGTATTTGGATTTGGAGTTATATTTTTGTTACTAACTGTACCGATGCAGTTAATTGAACATTTTAATCATCTAAAGCTAATAGTTACCAGCAAAAACAAAGCAACATGACACTGAAAGAAACTCAATCAAAATTTATTCTAAATGATGGACAAGTAATTAATTGTTTAATGAATTTCGGAGAAGAAGCTTTGATAACGATAACTTTAAAAGTTAGAGAAAAATTTGTGGGAAAAATGGAAGATGTAAAATTGGAGTTGAAGTTTAAAGAAATTATAGAGCTTTATATTTCAGAGGATTTTACTTCAAAAAATTACTCTGATATAACATTGGTTCAAGTAGAAAATAAAGAATATTACTTATCGCTTGATCCATATGACAATTTAAATGCGCCAAATTTACAAGATAATTTTGTTGTGAAATCTAAAATGTTGGAAATAGCAAAAGTGGATTAAATATAGTTACTGATAGTAACAGCGCCCAAAACTTCATTGCTAAGTTTCGGTAAGTTGTTCGTTCTTTTTTACTATTTTCGTTTTGTGCTAGTGGAAAAATCTCAGTTGCCAAGCCGCAACGAGTGCTGCAAGCAAACCATTATGCTTCAGTTTCGCGTGATGAAAAAGAAAACAGAAAATAATTATGCGTAAAATAGTATATTTTTTACTAATTACAATTTCAATACTTGGAACTTTAGTTCTGCCATATGGTATTGTAAATACAATGGTTAGTTTAAAATATGAAACCGAAAATATTGAAGATTGTGTTTCAAATGTTAGCGGAGAAAATCTTTGCAATACCATCAGAAACTTGAAAATAGTGTTTGTGTGGTTTGTTTCACTATTGATTTTCTCAATTTATTTCAGAAAGAAAATACTAAAGCCGAAATTAAACAAAGAGATTAAAGATTATCATAACTGCAGAAAAAAACGAACGAACAACATTCATTACAAGTAATTTGGGCATTTGCCTTAATGGAAAATTGGTTTTGTATTTGAATGTTTAGTGACAACCGAAAAATAAATCTTAATTTAGAAACCAAACCCGCTGTAGTACCAGAACGTTAACTGTTATGTTACCCATTATTCCGCAGAAAAAAACACAACTAAATGAAGAATAGTATTTTACGAAAAATCATTTTGCCATTATTTATTATTGCAGTCATTTTTTTTACTTTAAATCGTGTAAATTTCTTAGATTATAAAAAACCGATGTCATTTGATAAAATAAACCAAATAACTTTTTCTGATTTCAAAGGTTTAGATTTTTTTCAAAAATCATTATATGGGAATGAACATTTTGCTTACGTTAAAACTACGATTGAATTCGACATTGAAAAAGATTCGATTAAAATCGAATCTTTTTTTCATCCGTCAAGTTCATATGTTTACAATAAAAAAACGTTCAGTAACGATTTACTAAAACACGAAATGTATCATTTTAAAATTACCGAACTATTTGTAAGAAAAGTAAAGTGTAAAATTTCAAGATTGAGAAAAGTTGATAACGATAAAATCAAAGATTTAATCAAAGAAGCTGAAAATGATGAAAATAATTTTCAAAGAAAATATGACGATGATACTTTTCATAGTTATGTCGAAAGTCAACAAATAAAATATGAAAAAGAAATTGACAGTTTGTTATATTTACATTCAAAATTTAAAAAACCAAAAATTTATATAAATGAAAATTAAAAGTTTACTAGTAGTTTTATCAATATTATTTATTGCAACAAGTTGCAAAACTGAAAATAAATTTCCAATTGAAAAAAAATATTGGGATACTGATGATTACGATAACGTAGTTAGAGAATTACGATTTGGAACAAAACCTGATGAGAAACTTCCAACATTTGATGATGCAGAAACTAAAATAATTGTTGAAAAGCTTACTGACCAAGAAAACTTCAAAGTTGTTTTAGATGATTCAGAACTAGGCTTGAAACATAAAAACGAAGTTGGCGAAAAGTTTTTCAAAATTTGGCAGGGAATGAATGAAATATATTCTCAAATTGATAGAAAAGATAATTATGTTTACGAAAAAGAAAGAATAGAAGTTTTTAATTTTGGTTTGGCTTTACAAATTCGTTATTTCAAACTTGGCAATGATGAAATAAAACAAAAATCTGATGACCCAAATGCGAGTGAAGTTTCAGAAACAGTAAATAAAAACGTGAATACACTTATTGGTAATTATATGTTTTATTTGGACGAAATCAATAACGAAAAATCATATTCAAATATCGGATTAGATTTAATCGCTGAAGGAATAGATAAATATTTTACAGACTTAGTAAATCTTTATCCAAATTCATATTATGGCGATTTAAAAGAAAAAGTTATTTTACTTTCCAACAAAACAAAATCTGAAAATATCAAAAACTCGTTGTTGAAATTGCAAAAACTTATAGAATCAAAAAAGCAAGTGACAAAACCTTAAATAAAAACACAACAGTTAACAGCAGTTTGCAAAAATGGCGGGATTTGGGCTTAATTTAAAGATGGTTTTGTACTTGCAAAGTCAGTGTTTAACCGAAAGTTTAGGCTTCCTTAATCCGCTACTTCTGCAAGCTGAAAAACGATACCTGCTATATCACATAACCAAAATGAGAAAAACACTTCTAAAATTTCATTTAATTTCAGTTTCGTTATTAATTGTAAATTTTTTATGTGGAATTACTTTTGACATAAGCTTAAATTATAGAATAGCATTACTTGTCAAAATATTGTTTTATTTATCCGGAATAGTTTTGTTTTTCCTTAATCTTAAACCATTTAAGAAGATTGCACTTTATTTTTCATTTTATCTAATTTCTCCCCTTTTACTTTTCCTTTCAATACTAATTGATGGAATTTTTGGCGGAATTTTGATTTCCTTTTTTGTGTTTTTCATCTCCCCGCCTGACGTTAGATTTCAAGATGAAAATATTAAAATTTATAAAGTTCATATTGGATTGCTAGCAAGTTGTTGTCAATATGAAATTACTCAAAATGAATTCTTGCTTTTTGAGAAAAAAATTGGAGAATTTAAATTTGAAGAAAACCTACAATTTGAAAAGAGCAAAATAAACTATACCGACAAAAAACTAACAATAATAATATTGCTGAAAGAATACAACGCAGAAACTGAAAATTACTATGCTAAAGATTCTGTAATTAACATTCCGTTGAAAAGATACAGCAGGTAACAAACACTACAACGGATTTGAGCATTAAGCTTAATAGGAAAATGGTTTTATATTTGGAATATTTGACAAATTCTAAAATAGGGCTTAATAAAGTCCCAAACCCGCTGTAGTACCAGAATGTTTGCAGTCAGCTCAGCAGAAATCCCAAAAATGTAAATTATAATAAATGAAAATATTAAAAATCATTATTGCATTTATGTTTGTAAATATTTCTTTTGGACAAATTCCTCCAAAAGGGACAATTCAATATGAATATTATAATTATTGCAATGATAACTTAAGTAAATTAAAACCTTTAGAAAATTATCCATTTTTTCGAACAGAAGAAATATGCTCAATTAGAAAATGCTTCCGTGGAATATGCTATCCTGAAATTAACGAATTAATTTTTAAACGATTAGTTGAAATGGCTAAAGTAAATTTTGATAAAAAAATTTATTTACGTTTAATAAGAGGAAAAGACTGTATAAAATTAGCGGACATAGAAAATAGCAATTTAGAAGATGATAATAAACTAATTTATATAGGCATTGACGAAATATACTATAACAAAGAAGTTTCAAGAGGCGTTGAACTTTATAATGCTGAAACTGAAAAACTAATGAAAATAAAACCGAATCGCTAACAGCTGTTAAAAAGATTTGGGCATTGGGCCTAATGGGAAAATGGTTTTGTATTTGAAATATTTGGCAAATCCGCAAATAGAATTTAATTTAGTTCTAAAACCGCTGTAATAGCCAGACGTTGGCGGTCTTTTTACGACAGAAAAACTGAAATAAATAATGAACGAAACAAATAGAAAATTTGTATTTGGAAAGTTAGAAATTAGAAAATTTATAGCTTCCGATTATTTATACATTATAGCATTTTTCATTTCAGTATTATATTATTTCTATGTACTTGAATATAAACCTGAAAATAAGTTTGCTACATCACTTTTCATATCTTGGCTTGTTGGTCTTCAAACAATTTCAAGCCCTTTTGGACTGCGATTTAGAAACATTTGCTTTTCTGTCTTTTGGCTTTTATTATCTTCTATTTTTTTGATTGGAAATAACTATTTTGGGTTTGTTCCAATCTTGACATTTGTGTTATACCATATTTTAAGAATGATTTTTTGGAACAAGCATAGTAGAGAATTTATTCCGTATCAAACAGGAAAAGGAGCTATGTTCCGACATAGAAGTTTTTTTGAAGGTAGGAGTGGAAATAATAAAGACAAACTTTATACTAAAATATTATTACTGATTGGAATAGCAATAATGCTATTTCCTTTAATTGAAATGATAGGAGTAAAAAAGTAAAAAACTACCGCTAATAAGCACTTGGCAATATTGCGTATTTTATAGTAAATACACGTTAATTTATCGTAAGAAATTTTATCTTTAGTGGAAAATATAAAGTTCCGAACTTCGTAACCGAACTGTAGCCACCAAACGTCATAAGCCATAACAAAACTTCTTACATGAGAAAACTCACTTTTTTACTAGTATTTTTTAGCCTGTTGGCTTGTAAAAATGAAGTTAAAAAAACTGAAAGAAAAACAGCTGATAAAAAAGTAGTTTCCAAAACCAATCCTAGCAAAAAGCTTTCTTATGCGGAAGAAATTGAAAAACTAAAAATTAGCAAACCTAAAAACTCAATACTTTCTAATGATATTCAATTCATTAACGATTCAATACTTGAAGGAAAATTTAAATTAGATATTTCCAAATACGAATTAGAGAATTCAAAAAAAGAATGTTTTCCAACGATAATCGCAAAGGAAGAATTTTACGAATATTCAATTAAATCTAACAGAATTCTTAAAAAAGTTTTTAAAAATTTAGGAGACTTGAATGGCGACGGAAAAAATGAATCTGTTTTTATTTTGCCTAGTTTAGGTTGGTGTGAAGAAGGTCAATCCAATTATTTTACTGACAATACAATCCCCAGAATCCTAACTGATTCGAATTGCTGTCATACAGAAAGCGTATCCAGCATTGGCGATATTGACGAAGATGGCGGAAATGAAATAGCGGAATATTATTCAAGCTGTTCAAGTAATTTTAAATATATTGATATTTGGACTTTAAAAGAAAACGAATGGAAACTTGTTGACAAATTTGCTTTCTTTTACAATAATGGAAAGTATGAGGCTTTCAAGGACTTTCATAAACTCTTCAGGAAAATTTCTAAAAACAAATTCAAATTTTTAGAAATATTAGATATGCGAGCAAACGGAGAATTGGTAATGGAATGGAAGATAGTAACGATGAAATAATTACTTCTCATTAGAGCAACTAAAACCGATTTGCGCATTAAACTTAATGGGGAAATGGTTTTGTATTTGGAAGATTTGGCGAATCCGAAAATAATTGCTTTATTAAGCCCGACAATCGCCTACTAGCAAGACGTCAGTCTGTGAAAAAACTAAAATCGACCTCTTGAGAATTCCATATTTGAAATTATTCTTTGGTAGTCCTCCGAATACTTTCTAGATTTGAAGAAGTTTTTTCACAGCCTGACGTTAGTAGCAAGCAATCCGCAGAAAACAAAAAATTGAGTATGAACACTAAAAGCAATATTGATTCTAAATTTGAATCCCTATTAGAAGTTATCTCGGAAGAGTCTTTTCATGATTTATTTGCAGAACTTATTGAAAACTCACAATTTCTAGAAGAACAGAAGCAAATTGAGTTATTGGAAATTCTTGCAGAAAAATTTCAGAAGTTTTACATTGATGAATTAACTGAAAACGAAAAAAAATTTATTTCTGACCAGCTTATAAAATGGACACATTTTTCTAATCAAAATAGAGTTTGCGAATTGGTCGGTTTAATGTTTTCTTTTGTTGATAAGAGATACTGTGAATTTTCACGCCTCAGTTTAAAAACTGAAAAGTTAACTTTAGATGTGAGGATGGAAAAAGTAGAAAGTATTAAAGAGTTTGAAAAGGAATATTTTAAATAATAACAAGTCTGCCACAAACACACACTACAACGGATTTTGGTAATTTGCTTCGCCTGTTCGCTATCGCTCGAGTATGAAATCAACAAAATATTTTACTTTAGCACCAAACCCCGCAAGGACGTTTCTTAAAATAATTAAAACACAAATGACAACAACAGATAAACTCTCTTTATTTTTCAGCAATGAGTTTCCTTTTAACAAAGAAGGTTTAGAGGAATTTGTAAATACTTTTGTCATCAAATCATATAAAAAAGGGGAAATCATTTTACAAAATGACACCATCGAAAATGAGCTCCGATTTTTAGATCAAGGCATCATTCGCGAATATTACGCTAGCAACGAAAAGGAAAAAAATATAAATTTTTACACCAATCCGACTTTCATAACCGATTTCAGTTCCTTTACCCATGCTACTCCAACAAAAAAACATCAGGAATGTTTGACTGATGTCGATTTGAGAGTTTTATCGAAAGAAAAATTCTTGGCTTTTACCAATCAATACCAATGTGGCAAACTATTTATTGAAACTATTTTTCAAAGAATTGTTGTTAATAAGGAAACTGCAGAATTTAACCATTTTGTAAATACTGCAGAAGAATTGTATCTCGATATTATGAAAAATAAACCAGATTGGTTGTTACAAATTCCTCAATATCATATTGCTTCTTATTTAGGGATTACGCCCGAAACATTGAGCCGAATCAGAAAGAAAATGTAACTTCTTGATTTCAATCAATGGAAATTGTAACGGTACGTAGCAACTTTGTATTTTCAATTTAAAACATCAAAAAAATGAAAATACATCATTTACGAAATGCCACCATGGTAATAGAAACGGGAGACAAAGTAATTTTAGTTGACCCAATGCTTGGAAAAAAAGGAACTGCTGGCCCTACATTTACACTTTTCCGTTTTAAACCTCAACGCAATCCAATTGTGGATTTACCACACAAAGCAATGGATATTGTTGACAAAACAACCCATTGCTTACTTACGCATTTGCACCCAGATCATTTAGACAAGGAGGCTGAAAATTTTCTTCGCTCCAAACAAATTCCTGTTATTTGTAGCATAAAAGACGAAGCTACATTAAGAAAAAAAGGATTGAACGTCACCCAAACAGTTGACTATTGGTCGTCTTCGCCATTTTTAGACGGAGCAATTTTAGGAATTCCAGCGGTACACGGTTACGGATTTGTAGCTAAACCGATGGGGAATGTAATGGGCTTTTATATCAAATTACCAAACGAAAAATCAATCTACCTGAGCGCAGATACAGTTTACACTGACGATGTACACCGAGTACTCACCGAACTAAAACCTGAAGTTGCTGTTGTAGCTTGTGGAACAGCGCAACTGGATATTTTTCAGCCTTTATTAATGCGAATGGATGACATATTAAAATTTGTAAAAAATGCGCCAAACCAAGTTATCGCCAATCATTTAGAAGCTGTAAATCATTGCCCGACAACACGACAACAATTAAAAGTGGAAGTTTCAAAAATTGGACTTTCTGACAAGGTTTTTATTCCAAATGATGGAGAAAGTAAAGTCTTTTAATAAACTAAGTATAAATGATTTTATAGAAAACCAGTCA
>CAZMHK010000022.1:0-30986 GCA_964566045.1 uncultured Flavobacterium sp. | reverse complement strand
TAAATCTTTACAATAAAAATATGAGTTCAGTATTAAAAACAAACGCTTTAGAAAGCGAAGCGATATACATTTTCAGAGAGGTAATTTCTCAGTTTGACAAACCGGTATTACTTTTTTCAGGCGGAAAAGATTCAATTACGTTAGTTCGCTTGGCGCAAAAGGCTTTTTTTCCAGCTAAAATTCCTTTCCCATTGTTGCACGTAGATACAGGGCATAATTTTCCAGAAACTATTGAGTTCAGAGATAAATTAGTTGCTGAACTAGGATTAGAATTAATCGTTCGCAATGTACAAGACGCCATTGATCAAGGAAAAGTGGTTGAAGAAACCGGAAAATATTCTAGCAGAAATAGCTTGCAAACCACAACACTTTTAGATGCTATCGAAGAATTTAAATTTGATGCGTGTATCGGTGGAGCGCGTCGTGATGAAGAAAAAGCTAGAGCCAAAGAGCGTATATTTTCGGTTCGTGATGATTTTGGTCAATGGGACGAAAAAAATCAACGTCCTGAACTATTCGATTTGTTGAACGGCAAAATAGAGAACGGTCAAAACGTACGTGTTTTTCCAATTTCGAACTGGACTGAGTTAGATGTGTGGAGTTATATTGAACAAGAGCAAATTGAAATTCCATCCATTTATTTTTCGCACAAGCGTAAAGTATTCTTACGAGATGGAATGATTTGGTCGCATTCTCCATTTGTGTACCAAGAAGAAAACGAAGAAATCGTAGAACGTATTGTTCGTTTTAGAACGGTGGGTGATATGAGTTGTACGGCAGCAGTTGATTCTTATGCAGCAACAATCTCTGAAGTAGTAGGCGAAATTAGATCTTCAACAATTTCTGAAAGAGGCGCTAGAATTGACGACAAACGTTCGGAAGCAGCCATGGAAAAAAGAAAACAACAGGGATACTTTTAAAAGAATTATAAATTATAAATTATGAATTTTTCAAAAGTTCCTAGAATTTATAATTCAACATTTAAAATAAAAAAATCAAATTTAAAAGTGTAGGTAGGGTAATTTGAGGAAACTTGAAACCTTAAACTTTTAAACTTTAAACAAAATTCAGATGGAAGTTTTAAAAATAGCAACAGCAGGAAGTGTAGATGACGGTAAGAGTACCTTAATTGGGAGGTTATTGTATGATACGCAATCGTTGACAACAGATAAATTAGAAGCAATAGAAAAAAGCAGCAAGCAAAAAGGATATGATTATTTGGATTTTTCTTTGGCTACGGACGGTTTAGTAGCCGAAAGAGAACAAGGAATTACCATTGATGTGGCGCATATTTATTTTTCGACAGCCAAAAAAAGTTACATCATTGCCGATACTCCTGGTCACGTAGAGTATACGCGAAACATGGTTACAGGAGCTTCGACCTCGCAAGTATCGATCATTTTAATTGATGCTCGTAAAGGTGTAATTGAGCAAACTTACCGCCACTTTTTCATCAATAATTTATTGAGAGTAAAAGAAGTTATTGTGGCGATCAACAAAATGGATTTAGTAGATTATTCAGAAGAAGTTTTTAATAAAATCAAATCGGATTTTGAAGCCTTAAATGCTAAAAGTACTTTCAAAGAACAAAACGTGAGTTACATTCCGTTAAGTGCTTTGACAGGTGATAATGTAGTTGAATCATTAGGCGGAATGCCTTGGTACCAAGGTCAAACCATTTTGGAGCATCTTGAGGCTTTAGAACCTACTGATGTGTACGAAAAAGGAAAAGCGCGTTTCCCTGTTCAAACCGTTATCCGACCAAAAACAGAAGAATACCACGATTTTAGAGGCTATGCCGGAAAATTGTATGGAAATAATATCAAAGTTGGTGATGCGGTAACGGTGCTGCCTTCTTTAACGGAATCAGTGGTGACAAATATTCATTTTTTTGACAAGCAATTTGAGGAAGCAACTGTGGGCTCTTCGATCACCATCGAATTAGGAAATGATATCAATGTGACTAGAGGCGACATGATTGTAAAATCATCTGAGTTGCCAAAAGTAGAAAAGGACATCAACACCACCGTATGCTGGATGGACACTAAAAAGCTAGTTCCTGGTGCTAAATATTTTGTACAACACAATACTAACAGAGTTTTGGCTAAGATTGACAGTGTGAAAAATGTGATTGCAACTGACTTCTCCGGCACTACAGAAGCCTCCCAGCTAGCCATCAACGAAATTGGAGAAGTGAACATTAAGTTAAGCAAAGCCATTTATTTTGATGCGTATAACGAAAATAAATCAAATGGGGCTTTCATCTTAATTGATGCAACAACCAACACAACAGCAGGAGTAGGATTTATAAAATAACCTTTAGCTATTGGCTTTAAGCCTTCAGCAAAAATGTAAAATGAATTTCATAAACAGCTAAAAGCCCAAAGCTAATAGCGAATAGCTTATAACAAATGGAAAGTTTTAGAACCGAAATTGAAGATCCGATTGTTCAAAAAGACATAATCGACTTAGAAAGAAAAATTGCTTTATTCCGTGACGGAAAAATTGATGACGAGCGTTTTCGTAGTCTGCGTTTAGCACGCGGTGTTTACGGGCAGCGTCAGGAAGGCGTGCAAATGATTCGTATCAAATTGCCTTTTGGTAAAGTAACTAGCGAGCAACTCGTGCGCATCACAAAAGTCTCTGATGAGTATTCAACAGGGCGTTTGCACATCACCACGCGTCAAGATATCCAAATTCATTACGTGAGTTTAGATCGCACTCCGCAACTTTGGGCCGAATTAGAAAAAGATGATGTTACCTTAAGAGAAGCTTGTGGAAACACAGTTCGAAATATTACCGCAAGCGAAACAGCAGGAATTGATCGAGAGGAACCTTTTGATGTGTCTCCGTATGCGCATGCGATGTTTCAATTTTTCTTGAGAAATCCGGTTTGTCAAGAAATGGGACGTAAATTCAAAATGTCGTTCTCGTCATCAGATAAAGATACGGGTTTGAGTTATTTACACGATTTAGGATTTATTCCAAAAATTGTAGACGGTGTAAAAGGTTTCAAAGTAATGTTAGGCGGAGGCTTAGGTTCACAACCGAGTCATGCTGAATTGCTGACAGAGTTTATTCCAGCCAATCAAATCATTCCAACTACCGAAGGGATTTTAAGAATTTTTGACCGCTACGGCGAAAGAGCCAAACGTTTAAAAGCGCGTTTGAAATTTTTGTTGAAAGAAATAGGGAAAGACGAATTTTTACGATTGGTAGACGAAGAGAAGAAAGCTCTTTCTCACCAAACTGTTGAAATCGATACGACTGCTTTTGAGGCAGCTATTGCAGCGCCATTATTAGAAGTGCCAAAAGTCGAAATTGAAGATATAGCAGCTTTTGAAGCTTGGAAAAAATCAAATGTAATTCCGCAAAAACAAGCGGGTTATGTGGCTATCGGAATCAAAGTTCAATTAGGTGATTTTTATACCGATAAAGCGAGGGCATTAGCGCACTTAATCAAAAATTATGCAGCAAACGAATTGCGTTTTACGTTGCGTCAAGATATTTTAATTCGTCACGTAAAAGAGGAAAACCTTCCTTTCTTTTACCAAGAATTAGCCAAATTAGATTTTGTAACCACAGGCTACAACACGATTGCTGATATTACAGCTTGTCCGGGTACCGATACGTGTAACTTAGGAATTGCGAGCAGCACCGGAATTGCAGTAGAGTTAGAACGTGTTTTAACTGCTGAATATCCGCAGTACAGCAACAACCGTGAAATTACCATTAAAATTAGTGGTTGTATGAACGCTTGCGGGCAACACAATATGGCCGAAATTGGATTTCAAGGAATGTCAATCAATGCGGGTAAATTAGTAGCTCCAGCCTTGCAAGTTTTATTAGGAGGAGGAAATTTAGGAAATGGAAACGGAAGATTCTCTGACAAAGTAATCAAAATTCCGAGCCGAAGAGGACCAGATGCTTTGCGATTGATTTTAAATGATTTTGAAGCTAATGCCAACGGACAATCGTTTTTGAATTATTATGACGCTCAAGGCGAAAAATATTTCTACGAATTTTTGAAACCATTAGCTGATGTAACCAATCTAACCGAAGCTGATTTTGTAGACTGGGGAAATGCAGATAATTATGTAAAAGCAGTTGGGGTAGGAGAATGTGCGGGAGTTGTAATTGACTTGGTAGCGACCTTATTATTTGAAGCGAAAGAAAAATTGACTTTTGCTCAAGAAGCTTTTGAAGATGCAAAATGGTCGGATGCAATTTATTTGGCGTACGCCGGATTTGTCAACGGAGCCAAAGCATTATTACTGGCTGAAAATCAAAAAACAAACCACCAAGCGGGAATTATCGACTTGTTTGATACCGTTTTTGTGGCAACAAATACAATTCAATTGCAATCTTCTTTACGAGAGTTGGTATATCAAATCAATCAAAATGAACCTTCTGCTGAATTTGCTAAAAAGTACATTCAAGATGCCATTGTATTTTTTGATGCCATCGAAGCGTATAGAAATAAAGACTTAGCTGATGCTTAAAAAGAAACAACCCATCGTAACACTAGTTGGTGCGGGTCCTGGCGATCCTGATTTACTGACGATTAAAGGTGCCAAAGCATTAGCAGAAGCGGATGTGGTATTGTACGACGCCTTGGCCAACGAGGAGATTTTGACGTATGCTCCCAAAAAATCCATTAAGATTTTTGTAGGCAAACGCAAAGGCTGTCATGAATATTCACAAGATCAAATCAACCAATTGATTGTAGACAATGCCTTAACGTACGGGCATGTAGTTCGCTTAAAAGGAGGTGATCCATTTATTTTTGGCCGTGGAAGTGAAGAAATTGATTTTATAGAAAGTTTTGGAATACCTACATCGGTGGTGCCTGGAATTTCATCCTCGATTGCTGTTCCGGCTTATCAAGGGATTTCATTGACCAAAAGAGGTATTTCTGAAAGTTTTTGGGTAATTACGGGTACAACTTCTGACAGGAAACTGTCAAATGATGTGGCTTTGGCTGCTCAATCATCAGCAACGGTGGTTATTTTAATGGGAATGAGCAAACTCACTCAGATTATCGATTTGTTCCAAAAAGAATCTAAAGGAGAAACACCGGTTGCGATTATTCAAAATGGAACGACCGCTCAGGAGAAAATTGGCGTGGGAACCATCAACACCATTGAGCAAGTGGTGGCGCAACAACAATTAAGTTCACCTGCCATTATCGTCATTGGCGAGGTGGTTAAAGAAAGCAATAAATTAAAAGGCTTTTACGAAGAATTCATAGCCAAAGAATTGAAATAACTGTGGAGAGAAACGAATTATATCCTATTTTTTTAAAATTACACAACCTCAATGTGCTCATTGTGGGCGGCGGAAATGTGGGTTTAGAAAAACTATCGTTTCTGTTGAAATCCAGTCCCAATGCCAATGTTGAGGTAGTGGCGCCTTGGTTTTTGCCAGAGTTAGAAACCTTGGCTGCAAGCCATCCAACAGTGAAGTTGACCTATGAAAAATTCAATCGCTGGATGCTGCGCAAACGTCACATGGTTATTGCCTGCACCGATGATTTGAAGGTGAACAAGAGAATTTATGATTTGTCTCGAAAAAGATATTTGATTTGCAACATTGCTGATACACCGCCTTTGTGTGATTATTATTTGGGTGGAATTGTAACCAAAGGGAATGTGAAAATTGCTATTTCAACCAACGGGAAATCACCCACTACAGCCAAACGATTACGAGAATTTTTTGAAGAAATAATTCCAGACGATATTAATAAAATGGTCGAAAACTTGAATGAATATCGCAAAACACTGAAAGGGAATTTTGAGGAAAAAGTTCAAAAAATGAATGAAATCACCGAGACGCTCAAAGCAAAGTAAGCACAAGACACCATCTCAAGCTCATAGAAAAAAGCTAAGATGTAATAGTTCTTAATAATCAGTTTCTGTTTTTTTAACTAAACAGAATAGTGATATTTGTACTCAATTAAAATCAAAAGAATTGAACTCCTAGGTTCAATACAACAACATATAGAAACACAATTAACAATTTCCACAACAGTCTACAAGTATAATTGGAGGCACAACAAAGGATACTAAATTAAAGCAAAATGATTAAAACAGACATACTCATTATTGGCGCGGGGCCAACAGGTTTATTTGCAGTTTTTGAAGCAGGATTATTAAAATTAAAATGCCATATATTAGATGCTTTGCCACAAGCTGGTGGGCAGTTATCTGAGTTATATCCTAAAAAGCCTATTTATGATATTCCTGGATTTCCAGAAGTATTGGCTGGTGATTTAGTAGATAATTTAATGGAGCAAATCAAGCAGTTCGAACCAGGTTTTACCTTAGGTGAACGTGCTGAAACCATCGAAAAACAAGAAGACGGAACGTTTATTGTGACTTCAAACAAAGGCAAGAAATTCCATGCACCAGTTATTGCTATTGCTGGTGGATTAGGTAGTTTTGAACCAAGAAAGCCATTGATTGAGGACATCGAATTTTACGAAGATAAAGGAATTAAATACTTCATTAAAAATCCAGAAAAATTCCGTGACAAGCGCGTAGTTATCGCTGGAGGTGGAGATTCGGCGCTAGATTGGAGTATCTTTTTGTCAAATGTAGCTTCCGAAGTGACTTTGATTCACCGTCGCAACGAGTTTCGTGGTGCTTTAGACTCTGTAGAAAAAGTACAAGAGCTTAAATCAGCCGGAAAAATTAAAATGATTACACCAGGTGAAGTAGTAGGTTTAAAAGGAGCCGAACATCTTGAGGCAGTTGTAGTCGAAGAAAACGGCGCACAGCGCACCATCGAAACCGATTATTTTATTCCGCTTTTTGGTCTTACGCCAAAGTTAGGTCCTATCGGCGACTGGGGATTAGAAATCGAAAAGAATGCCATCAAAGTAAACAACGCCTTAGATTACCAAACTAATATTCCTGGAATTTTCGCTATTGGTGACGTAAATACCTATCCAGGGAAATTAAAATTGATCTTGTGCGGATTCCACGAAGCTACTTTAATGTGTCAAGCGGCCTACCAAATCATTAATCCAGGAAAGCGTTATGTGTTAAAATACACTACCGTTTCAGGTGTAGATGGTTTTGACGGAACTCGTAAAGAAGCTCCAAAAGCGGTTGTAAAAGCCATCGTGTAAATAAAGTTGCATAGTAAAAAAGGTTCTGAATTGCTAAGGTTGGTAAAAATCTTAGGAATTCAGAACCTTTTTTTTATTTTAAAGTTTTGCAACAAACTATGCTACAATCTTTAAAAAAAATACTTGCAATTGTTAGCGCTATGTCGTTCCTTTGCACTGTTCCTATATTTATTGAAAGTTATCACGAAAGGCGGAGGGAAAAGACCCAATGAAACCTTAGCAACCCTTTATTTTTAAAGAAGGTGCTACATTCTACTTTATACAACCAGTATCAAAGATAGATAACACAAGAATACTTCTACAGTATTTCTCAAACCTTTTCTTGACAACTTATCGAATTTTTTAGAGCAGATTAATGGCGCTTTTCAGTCATAATCGTTCCTGCTGAACGCTATATCTTTTTATTCGCCGAAAAAAGGCGAATAAAAAGGATGCCGCTACCATCAGGGCTATAAAGAAAAATTGGGGAACTTTTGGAAATACTAATCAAAAGTAAAAATCACAATTTCAAATTGTGTTTTGCAAGCAATAAAAAGTTATGTCAAGCATTCACGAAGCCATTAAAAAAAACATCCTCATCCTTGATGGAGCCATGGGAACTATGTTGCAACGTTACAATTTCTCCGAAGAAGATTTTAGAGGAGAACGTTTCAAAGATTTTCCGCATCCATTAAAAGGAAACAACGATTTATTGTCGCTCACGCAGCCACAAGCTATAAAAGACGTTCACGCCGCATATTTTGAAGCTGGAGCTGATATTGTTGAAACTAATACCTTCTCAGGAACCACCATCGGTATGGCCGATTACTATCTGGAAGAATATGTGTATGCATTGAACTATGAGTCGGCAAAAATAGCCCGCGAAGTAGCCGATGAATACACCGCCAAAAATCCAGACAAACCTCGTTTTGTTGCGGGTTCCATTGGACCCACGAACAGAACGGCAAGCATGTCACCAGATGTAAATGATCCCGGTTACAGAGCCGTAACTTTTGATGATTTGCGCATCGCGTACAAGCAACAAGTAGAAGCACTTATGGATGGCGGTTGCGATTTACTTTTGGTAGAAACTATTTTTGATACCCTAAATGCCAAAGCAGCGCTTTTTGCCATTGAAGAAGTAAAAGACGAACGCAATCTTGATATTCCTATTATGGTTTCAGGAACGATTACTGATGCTTCTGGAAGAACACTTTCGGGACAAACGGTTGAGGCTTTCTTAATTTCTGTTTCGCACATACCGTTATTGAGCGTAGGATTCAATTGTGCACTTGGTGCCGATTTACTCAAGCCGTATTTACAAACTTTGTCGCAAAACACATCGTTCAACGTATCGGCGCATCCTAATGCAGGTTTGCCGAATGCCTTTGGAGAATACGATGAAACACCAGAACAGATGCAAGCTTTTATCAAAGAATATCTAGAAGATAATTTGGTCAATATCATTGGCGGTTGTTGCGGAACAACACCAGCACACATCAAATTAATTGCCGATATCGCAAAGGAATACAAGCCAAGAGTTTCTAATGCGGTGATGTAATGTTAAAATAATTTAGGTTATTAAAAAATGGAGGAAAAGACTACTGATAATTTTAAGAATTTGAAATGGGTACTGCTAAGCTCTCTTACCTTGGCAACAATATATATATTATTTGATATCTCGAGAAAAACAAAGTTTGATAAGAACAAAGAAACATTTAAGGGCGAAGCAATTGGTTTAACAACGAAGTTTAAAAAGGTCGGTAGACAGAGGTTATTAATCTATTGTTTTTATGTGGATGGTAAGGTTATCTCACAGAGGAATACAATGGGAGGAGATGAAATTTTAAATAAGTTTTACAAAGTGAAGTATGATTTAAATAATCCGAAAGGGAATTATATTTTTTTAGAAAAAGAATTGAAGCCCGATTCCCTTACTCTTGTTAAAAATGGTTTTACTTGGACTAAATATTATGTATACGATGGAAAAGTAACTAGTCGATATCTAGAAAAATCAAAATGGCAGTGATCCCATTAGCTTGCGCGAGCGTCCCGCTCGTGTACAAAATACAGGCAGGAAAATATTTTTAAGAAAGAAGAATAAGCACGAGCGTGACGCTCGCGCTAGCAGCATAAAAGTTCCATTGGAACGACCCATTTTGTAGCAACGGATTTTAATCCGTTGGGATGTAAGAGTAAAATTCGTTCCGTTATCAATTAAAAAACGGAATCGTTTCATTGAAATAAAAATGGGTTGAATAGCACAATGCCCGCGTGAGGGATAGCAGTGGAGCTCCTTTTTCTTGAATTGCCTCGGGTTTAAACCCGAGGCAATTCAAGAAAAAGAGCGGGAACGAATAGCCCGACCCGACTTTTTTTGGAGGGACACGCCTAAAAAAGAATTGAAATAAAATGGTAAGGTTTTGAAAACTTTACTGCAAATGATATCATAAAAACAACTCAGAACCTTAGCTACTTAGGATCTTAGTAACTTAAATTAAAATGGCAGAAAAAAGAAGAAACCTAGTATTATCAGGATTGGAGCCCTTAATCATAACACCTGAAAGTGTATTTGTGAATGTAGGGGAACGAACCAATGTGACGGGTTCGCGAAAATTTCTTCGATTGATTAAGGAAGAAAAATACGATGAGGCGCTTGATATTGCGCGTCAGCAAGTAGAAGGCGGTGCACAAATTATCGATATTAACATGGATGAAGGAATGCTCGATGGCGCATATGCGATGACAAAATTCCTGAATTTAATTGCGGCTGAACCGGATATTTCGCGTGTGCCAATTATGATTGACAGCTCAAAATGGGAAATCATTGAGGCGGGTTTGAAAGTTGTACAAGGGAAATGTGTTGTGAATTCGATTTCGTTGAAAGAAGGCGAGGAAGCTTTTGTACATCATGCTAAATTGATAAAACGTTACGGAGCGGCGGTGATTGTGATGGCTTTTGATGAAGTGGGCCAGGCTGATAATTACGAAAGGCGTGTTGAAATTTGTCAGCGATCGTATGATATTTTGGTGGGAATTGGATTTCCGCCACAAGATATCATCTTCGATTTGAATATTTTCCCAGTGGCAACAGGTATGGAAGAGCACCGCTTGAATGCGTTGGATTTCTTTAGAGGAACTAAATGGGTTCGCGAAAATTTACCGCATGCACACATTAGCGGTGGGGTGAGTAACGTTTCGTTTTCGTTTAGAGGGAACGACACGGTGCGTGAGGCGATGCACTCGGTTTTCTTGTACCACGCCATTCAAAACGGAATGACGATGGGGATTGTAAACCCTGAAATGTTGACTATTTATGACGATATTCCAAAGGATTTATTAGAACATGTTGAAGATGTGATTCTGGATCGTCGCGACGATGCGACTGAGCGTTTGCTTGATTTTGCCGAGAATGTAAAAGGTGATGGTACAAAGACCAATGAAGCAGTAGTTCAAGAATGGCGAAATGGCACCGTTCAAGAAAGAATTACACACTCGTTAGTAAAAGGAATTGATGCTTTTATAGAAATAGATGTAGAGGAAGCGCGACAAGCTGCTACAAAACCAATTGAAGTAATCGAAATCAACCTGATGGCGGGAATGAATGTCGTAGGTGATTTGTTTGGTTCTGGTAAAATGTTTTTGCCACAAGTGGTGAAATCGGCACGTGTGATGAAAAAAGCCGTGGCGTATTTGTTGCCATTTATTGAAGCGGCAAAGCAAGTTGGCGACAAATCTGGGAACGGAAAAATCCTGATGGCAACCGTAAAAGGGGACGTTCATGATATTGGAAAAAATATAGTTTCTGTGGTATTGGCTTGTAACAATTATGAGATTGTCGATTTAGGTGTAATGGTGCCTCCAGAAAAAATTATTGCTGCAGCTATTGAGCACGAAGTAGATATTATTGGATTAAGCGGATTGATCACTCCGTCTTTGGACGAAATGGTGTATCTCGCTAAGGAATTGGATAAAAGAGGACTGAATATTCCCGTAATGATTGGTGGTGCAACAACTTCGCGTGCTCATACGGCTGTGAAAATTGCACCGCAATATAATTCAACTGTCATTCATGTTAACGATGCCTCGAGAGCGGTAACGGTTGCAGGAAATTTATTGGATCAGAACCGAAAAATATATGCCAGTGATATTCGAGCAGAATACGATGCATTTAGAGAAACGTTTTTGAATCGTTCCCGCGATAAGAATTTCTTGACTATTGAGCAAGCTCGTAAAAACAAATTGCAATTGGATTGGGATAATTTTACGCCCGTGAAACCTAAAGTAATTGGCAAGCAAATCGTAGAAGTTGATTTAGAAACTTTGGTGCCTTATATCGATTGGACGCCGTTTTTTAGAACTTGGCAATTGTTTGGAAAATATCCAGCTATTTTAACCGATGAGGTAGTGGGCGAACAAGCGACTTCGGTTTTTGCAGATGCACAAGCGATGTTAAAAGTTATTTTACAAGAGAAAAAGTTAACAGCAAAAGGTGTTTATGGCATTTTTCCGGCGAATCAAATCAATGATGATGATATTGAACTATATGAAGCCCCCCCCGCCCCCGAAGGGGGAGCTTCTCTCGAAACAGCAAAACATACTTGGGAAACAGCGGACCCTATTATGTATGATGTTTTAAAAGAACGCGCTAAAGAGATGAGAAACAAACCAACAGAAGCTGAGAAAATGCTATGGAATGTTTTATCTAGTAGAGGAGTAGAAGGGTATAAATTTAGAAGGCAACATGTAATAGGGCAGTATATAGTTGATTTTGTTTGTTTAGAAAAAATGCTAGTTATTGAAGTAGATGGATCCATTCATAATCATCCTGAACAAATTGAACTTGACAAAGAGAGAACTATTTGGCTAGAATCTAAGGGTTTTAAAGTGGTTAGATACACTAATAAAGAGGTGTTGAATAATTTACATGAAATAATTGAAAAAATCAGCAAGGAGTTGTCTACAAAGGAGATAGTTCCCCATTTGGGGGTTAGGGGGCTCTTTTTGACTTTGCGTCAGCAGTCTCAAAAAACCAAAGGAGCGCCAAACATCGCTTTATCTGATTTTATTGCGCCAAAAGAAAGTGGGAAAGTGGATTATATGGGAGCTTTTTGTGTAACCACTGGTTTTGGAGTTGACGAATGGGCGGCTGAATTCGAAAAGGATTTAGATGATTATAATTCGATTATGGTGAAAGCGCTTGCTGATCGTTTTGCAGAAGCTTTTGCTGAATATTTGCACGAGAAAGTTCGTAAAGAATTTTGGGGTTATGCCGCTGATGAGAATTTATCTACCGAAGATATGATTGATGAGGTGTACAAAGGAATTCGACCAGCACCAGGATATCCAGCTTGTCCGGATCATTTAGAGAAACCAACTATTTGGAAATTATTGAACGTTGAAGAAGAAATAGGAGTAACCTTAACCGAAAGTATGGCGATGTGGCCGGCTTCATCAGTATCAGGTTACTACTTTGGGAATCCAGAAAGCAAGTATTTTGGACTCGGAAAAATTAAAGAAGATCAAGTAATTGACTACGCCAAAAGAAGAAATGTTTCGACCGATGTAGCCATGAAATGGTTGAACCCGAATATAGCAGACTAATTTAGTCATAAAGTCAAAAGTCATAAAGTCTAAAACAGACTTGGCTTTCGACTTTTGACTTTCAAACTTTAATACTTAAAATGAAAGTAACACAACATATAGAAAAAGCAAAAGGAGAAACTTTGTTTTCATTTGAAATTATTCCGCCTCAAAAAGGCAAAAGTATTCAAGAATTGTATGACAACATTGACCCTTTGATGGAGTTCAAACCGCCATTTATTGACGTGACTACCTCACGCGAGGAGTTTATTTATGTCGATAAAGGCAATGGTTTATTGGATAAAAAACTAACCAGAATGCGACCAGGAACCCTTGGAATATGCGCTTCGATAACACACAAATACAACGTAGATACCGTTCCTCATGTATTGTGTGGCGGTTTTACCAAAGAAGAAACAGAGTATTTACTAGTTGATTGTCATTATCTGGGAATCAATAATGTGATGGCGTTGCGAGGTGATGCGATGAAGGATGAACAATCCTTTGTTCCAAAAGCAGGTGGAAATCGCTTTGCTATTGATCTAGTGCAGCAAATTAAATTGTTGAACGAAGGTAAGTATTTGCATGAAGTGATGCATGTGGATAATAAGGCTGATTTCTGTATTGGTGTGGCAGGATATCCTGAAAAACATTTGGAATCTCCATCTCTTTTATCTGATTTGAAAAGGTTAAAAGAGAAAGTGGATGCAGGTGCTGATTATGTGGTGACACAAATGTTTTTTGACAATGCCAAATATTTTGAATTTGTTGCCAAAGCCAGAGAAATGGGAATTACAGTACCTATTATTCCTGGCATCAAGCCACTAGCGGTACAAAGACATTTGCAAATTTTGCCACAAATATTCCGAATTGATTTGCCCGAAGATTTAATTGATGCAGTAGATAAATGCAAAACAAATGCAGATGTAAAACAAGTTGGTATTGAATGGGCTATTCAGCAATCCCGCGAACTAAAAGCTGCTGGAGTTCCTGTTTTGCACTATTATTCGATGGGTAAATCTGAAAATATCCGTCAAATTGCGAGTCAACTTTTTTAGCAATTTATTCTTTATATTTAAAAAGCTTCTAGTGCACTTTGGTGATTTAGAAGCTTTTTTTATTGTTTTATCATCTGCCGAAGCAGTAACTAGACTTGTTGAGATTCCTCCTTTGCCGGAATGACAAAGTCAAGCTTTGCATTGTTGTCGAGTTCGTTTTTTGTACGAGAAAATAACTGAACACTAAAAACTTTATACTGCCAACTACTTAGTTATCTCTCTAAACACCGCTTCTAAGTTTTTATTCTTTTGATTGAGTTGTAAAGTTTTTAAACCATTGTCTTGAGCAAAATCAAAGACTACAGAACGCATGTCTTTATCTGATTTAAAAGTCAGTTCCCACAACATATCGTGAACGTTTACATACGAAACAAGATTTTCAATTTTAGAAATCAATTGTTCCTCGACCTGAAAATCAAATTCCACTTCAATGACTTGTTCCTTATCTTCAGAAATTAAGTTATCCAGTTTTTTATCGGTTACAATTTTTCCATTGTTGATGATGATCACACGATCACAAATGGCCTCAACCTCTTGCATAATGTGTGTTGAAAGAAAAACAGTCTTATCTTTTCCCACGTTTTTAATTACGTTTCTAATCTCCATCAACTGGTTTGGATCTAAACCAGTGGTAGGCTCATCCAAAATTAAAACATCGGGATTATGCAGTAGCGCATTGGCCAATCCTACACGCTGGCGGTACCCTTTAGAGAGTTGGCCTATTTTTTTGTGACTTTCGGTACTTAAACCAGTCAGTTGAATTACCTCCTCGATACGAGATTTGGCAACTTTGTACACATCAGCGTTAAAGGCTAGATATTCACGAACATACAAATCCAAATACAACGGATTGTGCTCCGGCAAGTACCCAATAGAAAGTTGAACGGCTTTTGGATTGGTGTTTACATCCTGCCCGTTTACCGTGGCAGTTCCTTCATCAGCGGTAATGTAGGTAGTTAAAATTTTCATCAAAGTCGATTTTCCAGCTCCATTTGGACCTAAAAAACCAACAATTTCTCCTTTGTTAATTGAAAATGATATGTTATCTAATGCTTTTTGAGCACCGTAGCTTTTGGAAATATTATTTACTGCTATTGACATGATGAATTATTTATTGCAAAAGTAAACAGAAAATGAATGGATTTGTTGTTCGATTGCCTACTAATTCACGAATAATTTTTCAGGAATAACTGCGAGCACTTCTATTGCAATTTTAAAAAAGAAGCATCGTGATTGCACCGCTATCATTTAGATTTCTATATTTACTAAAAATAGCTCAAAAGACACATGAAAGACATAGGATCAGGAGGTTTCTTGAAAAATTACAAAAGCATTATGCTACTTCTTGGCGGTATTTCTGCAGGAAGTATATTAGGTTTGGTTTTTGGTAAAGAGGTGGAGGTTTTGAAACCTTTGGGAGACATTTTTCTAAATTTGTTGTTTACGGCTATCATTCCGTTAGTGTTTTTTACCATATCGGCATCTATTGCTACTTTAGAAAAAACCGAAAAACTAGGAAAGTTATTCTTAATCGTAATTGGAGTCTTTTTATTTACGGTCTTAGTTTCTGCAATCCTTATGGTTGTGGGTGTTTTGATTTTTCCAATCCATCAAGATATTATCATTTCTAAAATTCCGCTAGAAGTTGTAGCTGAAAGTAGCACTGGCTCTGAGATAACCCAATTGCTTACCGCGGGTGATTTTTATGAATTGTTGTCCCGAAAAAACATGTTGGCGCTCATTCTTTTTTCCTTTTTAGTTGGTTTTGCTAGCTTGCAATCTGGTGAGAAAGGCAATGATTTCACTAGGTTTTTACGATCTGGTAACGAAGTAATGAAACAATTGCTCCACATTATCATGCAAACAGCACCCGTAGGTTTAGGTGCCTATTTTGCTTACCAGGTGGGTATTTTTGGTCCGCAATTGTTTGGTGCCTATGCCAAGCCGCTAGGGCTCTATTACGCTGTTTGTGCTTTTTACTTTATCGTTTTTTTTAGTTTGTATGCCTACATGGCTGGTGGAAAATTAGGATTTAAAGTGTTTTGGAAAAATAACATAACACCATCGTTAACAGCTATTGGTACATGCAGCAGTATTGCTACCATTCCTGCCAATCTTGAGGGTGCCGAAAAAATGAATATTCCTGCTCATATTAGGAATGTCGTTATTCCATTGGGTGCACCTTTGCATAAAGATGGTTCGAGTATGTCATCCATTATTAAGATTGCCGTTATTTTTGCGATGTTTGGTAAGGATTTTACGGATCCAATTACGATTCTTACCGCTTTAGGAATTACAGTGGTAGTTTCTGTTGTTGAGGGCGGAATTCCTAATGGTGGCTACATAGGCGAAATCTTAGCCATAACCGTGTATGGTTTTCCAATGGAACAAGCCTTACCAGCAGCAATGATTATTGGAACTTTGGTTGATCCAATGGCAACTTTACTTAACGCAAATGGAGATTTGATTTCGGCAATGCTAGTGGCAAGAATTGCCGAAGGGAAAAAGTGGCTTTCTGAAAAAGTACTAGTATAAATCACGTTCTATAGTGTGTGTTGTACCAAAGCTAAGTCTTGTTTTTACTTAACAACGTAGGAAATGCTGTTGTGTGAATGGTATTTTTAAAGCCTTTTTTTAAACATTACATAATTAATAACCAACTTTTTAGCGAATCTCTTTTTTGTGTCATAAAATCAACTTTTTTTTGGGTGTAGTAAAAAATTATGTATACATTCGCATAGTAATCAAAACAAAAAAGACAACATTATGTTGAGTAACCGATTTTATTTTAGCAACTCTTATTATTTCTTCTGGAAGGTAGAAAGGGATTGTTGCATGGTTATTTAATTCAAAAATTAAATTGATACTATAAATATACAATCCCGATGCAAATCGGGATTTTTTTTTGCTTAAAAGTGTGTAAAATGAATACAATTATAGGAATACAAGGCATTACAGGCTCGTTTCATCATCAAGTGGCACAAGAATATTTCAATCATGAATTTATTCTTGACGAGTGTTTGTCTTTTGAGGAATTGGTAGACAGCTTGTTAGCAGGCAAGTCAGAGCAAGCTGTGATGGCTATTGAAAATTCAATTGCAGGTCCAATTATTCCGAATTACGCGCTAATTGACAAGAATAATTTACACATAATTGGAGAGCATTATTTGAGTATTCATCAAAATTTAATGGCGTTGAAAGGTCAAAAAATAGAAGATATTCAAGAAGTACATTCGCATCCGATGGCGCTTTTACAATGTATGGATTTCTTGAAAAAATATCCTAATATCAAATTGGTTGAAGACAAAGATACCGCTGAGACAGCAAGAAGAATTCAAGAAAAACGATTGAAAGGAATAGCGGCAATTGCAAGTAAAACAGCTTCGGAAATGTATGATTTGGAAATTATTGCGCCAGAAATCCAAACGATTAAGAACAACATGACGCGCTTTGTGATTATCAAAAAAGAAAATTCATTTGTTCCTGAAAGTGAAATTAACAGAGCATCGATAAAATTTGAACTGGATCACAAACGCGGGAGTTTAGCAGCAGTTTTAAACGTAATGAGCGATTGTAAATTGAATTTAACCAAGATTCAATCTTTGCCCAAAATTGAAACACCCTGGAAATATTCCTTTTTTGTGGATGTCACTTTTGAGAAATACGAAGATTATGCAAAAGCAAAATCATTATTGAATATTATGGCCGAATACTTTAAAGTATTGGGTGAGTACAAGAATACTAAAGTATAAAGAGTTTCGAGTTACCAAGTTATACAGATATAAAAATTTACACATGATTACCACAGCAAAGCGTCTCCATATCATTGAAGAATATTATTTCTCCTCCAAATTGAGAGCAGTAAGGCAACTGATTGCCGAAGGCAAACCCATCATTAATATGGGAATTGGGAGTCCAGATTTACAACCGGCGCCTGCAATTGTAGCCGCGATTGTAGCTGCGATGCAAGATGAAAATGCGCATCAATACCAGAGTTATCAAGGTTTACCAGAGTTGCGTGAAGGTATGGCTGATTTTTATGCCAAAAATTATGGTGTAGCACTTAACCCAGTAAACGAAATTTTGCCTTTGATGGGTTCTAAGGAAGGAATTATGCATATTTCGTTGGCTTTTTTGAATGAAGGCGATCACGTTTTGATTCCGAATCCGGGCTATCCTACCTACACATCAGTGACCAATTTAGTGGGAGCAGTACCAGTGTATTATGATTTAAAAGAAGGAAACCAGTGGGAGCCGGATTTTGAAGCTTTGGAGCAATTGGATTTAACCAAGGTAAAAATCATGTGGATTGGGTATCCGCATATGCCAACGGGAGCTCGAGGCAGTTTGGAATTGTTTGAAAAATTAGTGGCTTTTGCTGCAAAACATAAAATTTTATTGGTGAACGACAATCCCTATAGTTTTGTTTTGAATGACAATCCGATGAGTTTGTTGCAGGTAGAAGGAGCAAAGGAAGTGGCTTTAGAACTGAATTCTTTGAGTAAAACTTTTAATATGGCAGGTTGGAGAGTAGGAATGGTATTAGGGAATGCCAATGCTATTGATGCGGTTTTGAAAGTAAAAAGCAATATGGATAGCGGCATGTTTTACGGAATTCAAAAAGGAGCTGTTGCAGCGCTGAAAAGTGATAAGGCTTGGTTTGATGCTATGAATGAAATCTATAAAAAAAGACGAATTGTAACAGAGGAACTCGCTGAAAAACTGGGTTGTAAAGTGTATAAAGAAGGTGTTGGTTTATTTGTTTGGGCAAAATTACCAGATGGAGTTACATCAGCAGAGGTGTTTATTGATAAAATCTTGCATGAGAAATCAATTTTTATTACACCAGGAACTATTTTTGGGAGTAATGGAGAAGGGTATATTCGGTTTGCTTTGTGTGTTGAAGAAGAAAAAATTAGAGAGGCAATCAGTCGATTTTAAGCATCTGACCGCCAAAGGGGAATTAAATAGCAGAGAGATGTATTGCATTTAGTTATTATTCATGATTAAATGAATTTGTTTAATGAAAGAATAAATTTCTATATAACGAGATTCCCTAGCCCTGATAGTAGCGGAAATCCTTTGCTGCCGTCCCGAATCTATCGGGAGGCAAGAAAGATTGCAACGGATAGCAGGATTAGCTTCGGATAAAAAACAAAAAAATGAAAGTATTTGTAATAGGCATAGGCTTGATTGGTGGTTCGATGGTATTGGATATTAAAGATTTGTATCCGGACGCCACGATTTATGGGATTGATACGAACGAGAAGCATCTAGATCAGGCAATTGAATTGGGTGTTATTGATGAAATGGCAACGTTTACAGATTTAATGCATGCTGATTTTGTGATTGTTTCGGTTCCTGTAGATGTAGCGCTTACGGTTGTACCTCAGGTGTTGGATGCAATAGGTGAACAAACTATTGTATTTGAGGTGGGTTCGACAAAATTACCTATTTGTGAAGGTATTGCCAACCACGCCAAAAGGAGAAATTTTATAGCCACGCATCCTATTGCTGGAACGGAATTTTCGGGACCATCGGCAGCAATAAAAGGGTTGTTTCAAGGAAAAACAAACATTATTTGTGAGGTAGAGAAAACGACTTTCAAATTGCAAGAACGCGCCTTGGCATTGTTTCAAGAAATGGGAATGCGCATTCGGTATATGGATCCAAAATCACATGATAAGCACATTGCGTATGTGTCGCATTTGTCCCATATCAGCGCTTTTATGTTAGGAAAAACAGTCATTGACAAGGAGAAACACGAGCAGGATATTTTTGATATGGCAGGTTCTGGTTTTGAAAGTACGGTGCGTCTTGCTAAAAGTTCGCCGGCAATGTGGACACCCATTTTTAAACAAAATAGAAAGCAAGTGGTGAAAACTTTGAATGAATATATCTCGAATTTATCTAAATTTAAGGAGCTTTTAGAGAATGAGGATTACGAGGCGATTTACAATGAAATGGAAAGCGTGAATAAGATAAAAGAAATATTGAATGGGATGAATGTTAAGAAGTAAACAGTTGACAGTTTTCAGTCACAGTTAACAGTGAGCAAAGTTCACAATAGAAATATAAAAAAACGAAACTTAGAAAATAAAATTTAGAAAAGATGGAAAATAAGAAAGAAATGAGGAATTGGTTGGAGGCATTCAATTTGACCCATCCATTAGTGATAGCAGGGCCATGTAGCGCTGAAACCGAAGATCAAGTATTGAAAATTGCACATGAGTTAAAGGATTCAGATGTAAGTGTTTTTAGAGCAGGTATTTGGAAACCAAGAACACGTCCGGGAGGATTTGAAGGCGTGGGCGAAATAGGTTTGAAATGGTTGAAAAAAGCCAAAGAAGAAACAGGTTTGTTAATGGGAACTGAAGTAGCCAATGCTGCTCACGTAAAATTAGCTTTAGAATATGACATTGATGTGTTGTGGATAGGTGCTAGAACAACGGTAAACCCATTTGCGGTTCAGGAAATTGCAGACGCATTAGCGGGAACAGATAAAATTGTTTTGGTGAAAAACCCTGTAAACCCAGATTTGTCCTTGTGGTTAGGTGGAGTAGAGCGTTTGTACAATGCCGGAATCGAAAAATTAGGAGTAATTCACAGAGGTTTCTCTACGTATGAGAAAACCAAATACCGCAACATTCCAGAATGGCAAATAGCTATTGAATTACAAAATAAATTCCCTGATTTACCATTGATTATTGATCCTTCGCACATTACAGGTGATCGCAAAATGATTTTGGAGGTAACGCAAGAAGCCTTAGATTTGAATTACGACGGAATGATTATTGAAACGCACATTGATCCAGACAATGCATGGAGTGATGCGGCTCAACAAGTAACACCAGATGCTTTGAAACAAATTTTTATTGATTTAAAAGTCCGTAAAATTGATGATGTATCGGATGATTTTACTCAGAAAATGAAAAAATTAAGAGCTAATATTGACGTTTTAGATGCTACTTTGCTAGAGCTTTTAGGCAAACGTATGAGAGTAGCTGATGAAATTGGGGTGGTGAAAAAAGCCGCGAACGTAGCTGTTTTACAAAACAACCGTTGGAACGAAATTTTAGGTAAAATGATTTTGGATGGAGAAACCAAAGGACTTTCAGAAGAGTTTGTTTTAAAATTATTCAAAGCCATTCACCAAGAAAGTATCAGCCATCAAGATAAAGTGTTGAATGCGTAATTGCTTGTAAGTTTTTAATAAATCCTCCAGAGCTTCGTTAAGAAGATTTTGGAGGATTTTTGTTTGAACTTGTTTCTAAAAAAACTCTACACTTTGAACTTCAAACTTCAAACAAAATTTTACCTTTGCTCTATGACAGGACTCGTTTACAAATCTACAGGAAGTTGGTACACCATAAAATCAGAACAAGGAGATTTTATCGAATGCCGCATCAAAGGAAAATTCAGAATCAAAGGAATTAAAAGTACAAATCCCATTGCTGTAGGTGATTTAGTTGACTATGAATTAGAAGAAACTTCAGATGCCGTAACGGGAACTATTCATGGTATTCACGATCGTAAAAATTATATCGTTCGAAAGTCGGTTAATTTATCGCATCAAATGCACATCATTGCCTCTAATATTGATCGTGTTTTTTTGTTGATTACGGTTAATAATCCTCCAACTACTTTTAATTTTATCGACCGTTTTTTAGTAACGGCAGAGGCTTATGGAATTGAGACCGTGTTGGTTTTTAATAAAATAGACACTCTTGATGACGCTACTCTCGATGAGCAATTGTACATGCAGCATGTATATCAGGAAATTGGATATACCTGTTTGCGCGTTTCTTCGACAGCCATGAAAGGTATTGAAGAGCTCAAGGAACTCATGATTGGTAAAGTAAGTATGTTTTCTGGTCATTCAGGTGTGGGGAAATCTACTTTAGTAAATGCTATGGAGCCTTCATTGCATTTGCGTACCAAAACTATTTCGGAGGCAAGTAAGCAAGGACAGCATACTACAACCTTTGCTGAAATGTTCGATTTGTCTTTTGGTGCCAGTATTATTGACACACCCGGAATCAAAGGATTTGGCATGGTTGATATGGAGCCGGCTGAAATAAGCGGATATTTTCCGGAATTTTTCAAACTAAAAGACCAGTGTAAATTCAATAACTGTTTACACAAAGAAGAACCGAAATGTGCTGTGAAAGAAGCATTGGAACGAGATGAAATTGCTTGGTCACGCTATAATAGTTACCTTAAGATTTTAGAAGGAGATGATGAACATTACCGTACAGATGTGTATGACGAAGATAGAAAAGCAAGTGATAAAACGAGGGAGTAATGTTTCAATTATGAGTTATGAGTTATGAATTATGTCAGGTAATACCATAAAAATAAAATCATTTGATTTTGCTTTACGAATCGTAAAATTGTATCAATTCTTACGTACGGAAAAGAAGGAGTTTGTTTTAAGTAAACAGCTACTGCGTAGCGGTACGTCAATTGGTGCGTTAGTGAGGGAATCAGAACATGCGGAAAGTAAGTTAGATTTTATTCATAAACTTGCAATTGCACAAAAAGAAGCCAATGAAAGCGACTATTGGGTGGAATTATTGTTTCGATTTGAATATCTTAAAGAATCGCAATATGAATCTTTGAATCGTGATATTATTGAACTTAAAAAAATCATAGCTTCAATTATCATTTCAACTAAAAACAATTTAAAAAAATAGCTATTATTTTATAGTTCAGCTTTCACAACTCATAATTCATAATTCACAATTATTTTGAAAGTAGTAATCCAAAGAGTTTCTCAAGCATCAGTAACAATTGACAATCAAATTGTAGCCAATATTCAAAAAGGATTGTTGGTATTGGTTGGTATCGAAGATGCGGATACGCAGGAAGATAGCAGCTGGCTGAGTTCCAAAATTGTGAATCTCCGTATTTTTGGAGATGAAAATGACATCATGAATCTTTCTGTAAAAGATATCGATGGCGATATTATTGTGGTGTCGCAATTTACACTTCATGCCTTAACCAAAAAAGGCAATCGCCCATCCTATATTAAAGCATCCAAGCCAGAAATTGCTGTTCCTTTGTATGAACAATTTGTTTCCCAAATAGAACAAGATCTCGGCAAAAAAGTACAAACTGGAGTTTTTGGTGCCGACATGAAGGTACAACTCCTAAATGATGGCCCTGTAACCATTGTAATTGATAGTAAAAATAAAGAGTAATTATATAACCAATGAACCTAAAAAACGCACAACTCGACGTAGACACTTGGATCAAAGAACACGGTGTACGCTATTTTAACGAATTAACTAATATGGCACAACTTACTGAAGAAGTAGGTGAAGTAGCTCGTATAATTGCCCGTCGTTACGGTGAACAATCAGAGAAAGAAAGCGACAAAAACAAAGATCTTGGCGAAGAATTAGCAGATGTGGTTTTTGTAGTGTTGTGTTTGGCCAACCAAACAGGAATCGATTTGCAAGCTGCTTTCGACAAAAAAATGGATCTAAAATCGGTTAGAGACAAGGATCGTCACAAAAACAACGAAAAACTGAAATAATTTGTCAATGGTAAATTATGAATTATGAACGAGTAGTGGTAAATTGCGCAGCTGGTATTTAATTTATAACTCGCAATTCACAACTTACAATTACTCGCATGAATTTAAGACTAAGCACTAATTCACAATTTACAATTCACAATTCGCAGCTCGATATAACAGGTTCTAAAAGCGAAACTAATAGATTACTACTGTTACAAGCGCTATACCCCAACATTACTTTAGCCAATACCTCCAATTCAGATGATAGTGAGGTTATGGCTAAGGCCTTAAAGCAAGTTGCAGCAGCCAATGGACAGCCACAAGTGGTCGACATTCATCATGCGGGAACCGCTATGCGTTTTTTAACAGCTTATTTTGCAGTAACACCCGGAGCAACAGTAACGCTGACAGGTTCACAACGAATGACTGAGCGCCCAATACAAGTTTTGGTTGAAGCATTGGAGCAGTTGGGTGCCAAAATCACCTACGAAAACAATGCAGGTTATCCGCCTATCAAAATCAAAGGGCAAAAAATTACTGGCTCTAAAGTTTCGATTCCCGCCAACGTTAGCAGTCAGTATATTTCAGCCTTGCTTTTGGTAGCTCCTAAACTCGAAAATGGTATCGAAATCACTTTAGTGGGTGAAATTACCTCCGTTCCGTACATCAAAATGACCTTGGCCTTACTTAACGATTTGGGTATTACAACTCGCTTTGAAGGCAACACCATTACAGTAGCTCCTCAAAAAGAATCTGAAAATAAGGTAATGACAGTGGAGTCTGACTGGAGTTCCGCATCCTATTTTTTTAGTATTGTAGCGCTTGCTGATCAAGCCAAAGTTACTTTAAACAGTTACAAACAATCCAGCCTTCAAGGCGATGCTGCTTTAGTAGGTATTTATGAACAATTAGGTGTGCGTACTGAGTTTAACGGTAACCAAATGACATTAACGAAGGATGTTAATTTTGCTCCAGAAACGCAGCTTACTTTCGATTTAAACAATACACCAGATATTGCGCAAACCATTGTGGTTACTTGTTTAGGTTTAGGAATTGGCTGTCACCTCACAGGTCTTCACACATTAAAAATTAAAGAAACAGATAGGTTAGAAGCACTCAGAGTCGAACTCACCAAATTAGGTGCAGCCATCACAGTTACTAATGATAGTTTAACTTTAGAGCCATCAGCAACTTTAAACAAAGAGGTAAATATTGCAACGTATAACGATCACCGTATGGCAATGGCTTTTGCTCCTTTGGCTATTAAAGTGCCCTTGCACATTGCTGATGCTGGCGTAGTTTCAAAATCATATCCTGATTTCTGGAAAGACATGGAGTCGATCGGCTTTCAAGTAGCGTATTTATAAGGTTTAAATGCAACGTTATCAGTTGTTTTTGAAAATAAAAGCCAAAACACTTGACAACGCCTATCTCACAATCGTATATTTGCACTCGAAAGATTTTTATGTGGCTCCAATGTGAGTAACTGTTGAGAATCTTAAACTTTTAAAATAAAAAAATAAATGAAGTTATCCCATTTTCAATTTGATTTACCAAAAGAACTTCTTGCGGAGTATCCAGCCGAAAATAGAGACGAGGCTCGTCTAATGGTTATTGACCGTAAAAAACAAACTATAGAGCACAAAATGTTCAAAGATATCATCGAATATTTTGACGAAGGTGATGTTTTAATTCTAAATAACACGAAAGTTTTTCCTGCTCGTTTGTACGGTAACAAAGAAAAAACGGGTGCTAGAATCGAAGTTTTTTTACTAAGAGAATTGAATGCAGAGCAAAGATTATGGGACGTGTTAGTTGATCCAGCTCGTAAAATCAGAATTGGTAATAAATTGTACTTCGGCGATGATGATTCACTTGTTGCTGAGGTAATTGATAATACTACGTCTCGTGGTAGAACTTTGCGTTTTCTATACGATGGCTCGTACGAAGAATTCCGTAATAAATTGACTGAACTTGGAGAAACTCCAATTCCAAAATACATTTCTAGAGATGTAACTCCAGAAGATGCAGAGCGTTACCAAACCATTTATGCTAAAGAGGAAGGTTCCGTAGCTGCTCCTACAGCAGGTTTGCACTTCTCTAAGCATTTGCTAAAAAGACTTGAAATCAAAGGAGTGAATTTTGCCGAAGTAACCTTGCACGTTGGTTTAGGAACATTCAACCCAGTTGAGGTAGAGGATTTGTCTAAGCATAAAATGGACTCAGAAGAGTTAAAAATCACGCAAGAAGCCTGTGATATCGTAAACGAAGCAAAAGCCAAAAGAAAACGTATTTGTTGCGTAGGGACAACTTCTATGCGTGCCGTAGAAAGTTCAGTTTCGTCGCAAAACACTTTAAATCCGTATGATGGTTGGACTAATAAATTTATTTTTCCTCCTCACGATTTTGCAGTGCCTACGTGTATGATTACCAATTTTCATACGCCAAAATCAACGCTTTTAATGATGATTTCTGCGTTTTGTGGTCACGATTTAATGAAAAGAGCTTATGCAGAGGCTATAGAAGAAAAATACAAATTCTACTCTTATGGCGATGCCATGTTGATTTTGTAATTCAATAAATAAAATATGTAAAAGAATCTCGTCAGCAATGGCGAGATTTTTTTTGCGTGTGCCCCTCCCAAAAAAACGTCGGGTCGGGCTGTTCGCTATATCTTTATTTTCTTTTAAAAAAAGAAAAATAAAGGATGCCGCTGCCATCCCTCACACCAAATCGCGGTAAATTCTCTAGTCTTTTTAAGTAGTCAAATTTGTTATGAGTACGCATTTTTGAGAATTTTTTCATCAATTCAAGTAGTGCTAATTCAAACATTCATTTGTTACACTAGCTTGATTTTTTGTACTTTTACGTTTCAAATAATTGTATATGAAATTTCAAAATACCCTTGAATTTGCAAGGCAACTCGATGCACAAGATCCTCTTAATAAATACCAATCCGAATTTATTTTTCCAAAAGTAAACGATAAAAAAGTCATTTACTTTACCGGAAATTCACTCGGTTTACAACCCAAACGTACCAAAACTTACGTTGATGAGGTTATGAATGATTGGGCTAATCTCGCCGTCGAAGGTCATTTTTACAGTGATAAACCATGGTGGGATTACCACGAACGCTTTGCAGAGCCTTTAAGTAAAATCGTTGGTGCTTTGCCAACTGAAGTTACGGTAATGAACACGCTCACTGTGAACCTGCACTTGCTTATGGTTTCGTTTTATCAGCCAACTAAAACGCGTTACAAAATCATTTGTGAGGAAAAAGCATTTCCATCAGATCAATACATGTTTCAAAGCCAAGTTGATTTTCATTCCCGTGCCGTTGGTTTTGATAAACAAGCTGCTTTGGTTGAAATTAAAAGACGTGAAGGCGAGCACAACATTCGCCTTGAAGATGTTTTAGCCAAAATTGAAGAGGTAGGCGATGAGTTGGCGCTTGTACTTATTGGTGGCGTTAATTATTATACAGGTCAAGTTTTTGACATGAAAACCATTACTGCAGCGGGTCATAAAGCGGGAGCCTATGTAGGTTGGGACTTGGCGCATGCCGCTGGAAATGTCAAATTAGAACTCCACGATTGGAATGTTGATTTTGCAGCATGGTGCAGCTACAAATACATGAATTCAGGACCAGGTAATGCATCTGGTTGTTTTATTCATGAAAAACACCACAACAATTCGCAATTGCCTCGCTTTGCTGGTTGGTGGGGACATAATAAAGAGCGTCGTTTTAAAATGGAACCTAATTTTGATCCTGTTCACGGAGCTGATGGTTGGCAAATAAGTAATTTACCTATTTTGTCTTTAGCACCCTATCTCGCCTCTGTTGATATGTTTGCTGAGGTTGGCATGGATGCGCTCCTTGAAAAACGCGATCTCATCACCGCTTATCTAGAATTCGTTTTGCATGAAATTGATAATGAAGTAGACAGTACTTTTGAAATCATTACACCAAGTAATCCTGAAGAGCGCGCTTCACAATTATCGGTATTCTTGCATGGCGAAGGCCGCAGTTTGTTTGAGTATTTAATGAAAAACGGCGTGATTACAGATTGGAGAGAACCCAACGTAATTCGTCTGGCTCCAGTTCCTTTATATACTTCGTTTGAAGATATGTTTGAGTTTGGTCAGATTTTGAAAAAGGGAATTCTAGGCAAGTAAAATCGTTTAATTATATAAATCACAAAAAGAATTCCATAACACAAATGTTTCAAACCCAATATATCTTTGTGAAATAGAAATTTAAAAAATACATCATTATGAAAATAGTATACTTTATGCTACTTGCCTTGGCAGTAGTTTCATGTCAGAATCAAACAAAAGCCGATGTAGCAAAAGCTAAAGCTGCAACTGTAGACTCAATGAAAGTAGCCATGGAAAAGCAAAGAGTTATAGACTCGATGCAACAAGTTATGGTAAAAATGGAGGAAGAAAAATTAGAAACTAAAAAAGAGGTAGTTGTTGTTAACCAGCAAGCGCCAAACACGACAACAACTACAACCACAACGCAAAAAAAGGGTTGGAGTAGTACTGCCAAAGGTGCTGTAATTGGTGCTGGTGTAGGTGCAGCAACTGGAGCAATCATCAGCAAGAAAAAAGTTCAAGGAGCTATTATCGGTGGTGTTGCAGGAGCAGGTGTTGGTGCTGGAACAGGTGCGATAATCGACGGTAGTAAGAAAGACTAATTAGTTTTATACAGATAAAAAAAGGTTCCTTTTCAATTGAGAAGGAACCTTTGCTGTTTAATATGCATCCATGTTGCTAATGATTTCATTTGCTTTGAGCTTAATTCGGTACAGTTCTTCTGGATCGATTTTCTTCAATAAATTAAGCATCATTGCCATACGCTGATTGCCTTTGAAATATTCCTTTTTTTCATCCAAAAAGTTCCAATACAAACTATTGAAAGGACATGCTTTGTCTCCGAATTTGTCTTTCACATTGTAATGGCATTTGGCACAATTATTACTCATTTTGTTGATATAACTTCCTGATGAGACATATGGTTTGGTGGCAATAATCCCACCATCAGCATATTGTGACATCCCTCTAGTGTTGGGCATTTCAACCCATTCAATAGCATCAATATAAACTCCAAGATACCAGGCGTCAACTTCGTCAGGATGTATTTGCGTCAACAAAGTGAAATTCCCAATCACCATCAAACGCTGTATGTGATGAGCATAGGCTTCGTCTAAACTTTGTTGAATAGCATGCTGCATACAATTCATTTTGGTTTTTCCAGTCCAGAAAAAATCAGGTAGTGAATTGCTATTATTCAAGGCATTCATTTGGCTATAATTGGGCATTTCTTTCCAGTAAATGCCACGAATGTATTCGCGCCAGCCTAATATTTGGCGCACAAAACCTTCTACTTGCGATATGCTGATAGTATTTTCATTGGCCCAGTAATGTGCAACAACGGTATCGACGACTTCTTTTGGCGAAAGCATTTTACTATTCATTGCAAATGACAAACGACTGTGGAAAAGAAATTTTTCGTCTGTGTGCATGGCATCTTCGTAGTCACCAAAATACGGCAGCAACTTTCTACAAAAATAATCTAGCACTTCTAAACAAGCCGCTCTGGAAGTGGGCCAGCTAAAGTCTGTGGGTTTGATAGCTCCAAATGTGGTAATGCCAGCATTTTGAATTTGTTGTAAAACTACTGTAACATCTGCATGAAAATTTTTCTCTGCAGGTACTGGAACTTCACCTTTGTATTTTTTTCTATTATCAGCATCAAAATTCCATTGGTTCCCCACAGGGGTTGCGCCTTGCATGAGTACATGATGTTTTTTACGCATGTTGCGGTAAAAATTTTCCATCAGCAACAACTTTTTGCCTTCAAAAAAAGTACTTAATTCAGTCCTGCTCGTGTAAAAATGTTCCGTGTCAAAAACTTCAGTTGCTATTTGTAAATTACTACAAATATTTTGCAACTGCTGATCCAAGCGGTATTCGTCAGGAAGTTGGTATTCGAATTTTTCAATTCCGTTCTCCTGAACACAATTTTTAATTAATTGTTCTAAATTTTGAGGATTGTTTTTGGCATTGATTTCAAAGTACAACACACGATGCCCTTTGGCTTGTAATGTTGTAGAAAAATTACGCATCGACATAAAAAACGCCACAACTTTTTGAATGTGGGGTTTGACATAGTCGGTTTCTTGCCTCATTTCGGCCAAAAGATAAAACGTATCATCATTGACTTCCTCGAACCAAGAATGTGCTTCATTCAACTGATCGCCCAATAGTAACCGTAATTTTTTCATCTATTATTTTTTGAAAAAAGAAGTAGTTGGTTGTTCCTTACGCGCATATTGGTAACGGTCAAGTAAAGTGGGTAAACAATACCCATCTAAACCATTGATAGCCACAACACCGGCTTTATCGAGTTGCAACCAATTAGCAGAATGCTCTAATTCGTCGTTATAAAACAAATGTTCAATTGAAGCTATGATGTGAATAGTATCATTTTCGGCAATAAAATATTCATTCAAATACTTACAGTACAACTGCACGGGGCTTCCTTGTACAAAAGGAATTTCTAAACCGTCTTTATACTCTTCAGTTAAATTGGTTTTTTCAAATTCAGAAATACCATATTCATAGTTGGCTGAGGTGTGGTGTGCGTCAGCAATCATTGATTCTGTAATATGATTTACGGTGAAATAGCCCGTCTCTTTGATGTTTTTATAGGTATCTCGCGGAACTGTTGTAGGACGCATAATAAAACCAATCATCGCTGGATGGCTTCCTAAATGGGTAACGCTGCTAAAAATAGCCACATTCGAAATTCCATCTGCTGATTTGGTTGCTATTAAATTAGCTGATTTGTATCCGGTACATGAATTGATTAAATTCAATCGGGCTACTTTTTCCATTTGTGCGATGGTATCTTTGGTAACGTGCTTCATATTGTCTTGTTTTTTAAACAAAGATACTTTTTTGTTTAATTAAAAATCAAAAATATTAAACAAAAATAAAATAGTGCTAGCTTTGTAGTTTAATTCAATAGGAGAGAAGGTATTTCTGTTTTTAATATCCTTTCAAAACCTATATATTTGTTTTCCAATTTCTACTAAAAATGACTAAACTCCGCAAATTATCCATCGTTCTATTAGGCATTGTCCTTATTCTGGTTTGCTCTTTGTTGCTTTATGGTTTTTACCTGAAACCAAAATACGAGGGCGAAGTGGCTTTGAAAAATATTCAAAATGAGACTACCGTTTATTTTGATGAGTTTGGGGTTCCGCATATTTATTCCAATAGTTCAAAAGATGCTATGACTGCTTTGGGTTATGTGCATGCACAAGACCGTCTTTGGCAAATGGAATTAATGCGACGCATTGCACCCGGCCGTTTGTCGGAAATTTTTGGTTCAGTGGCACTCAAGAACGATCTGTTTTTTGCAGGTTTGGGCATCGAAGAAGCTTCTGCAAAAGCAATAGCTGATTTAGATACAAATAGCGCCAGTTACCAGCTTGCGCAAGCCTATCTTGATGGCGTTAATCAATATCTTGACGAAGGTGTTACGCCAGTTGAGTTTAGTTTGTTGGGTATCAAAAAACAAAAATTCAGCATGAAGGATGTGTACAATATATTTGGTTACATGTCTTTTAGTTTTGCAATGGCGCAAAAATCAGATCCTTTGATGACTGATATTCGTGATAATCTGGGAGCTGCATATTTG
>CAZMHK010000021.1:0-31218 GCA_964566045.1 uncultured Flavobacterium sp. | reverse complement strand
AAAAGATAATTTTAAAAAATATGGGTTATTTAACAAAAATATATTTTAAGTTATATGTAAAAAGCAAAATCTTTTTATATAGTTTGAATACAACAAATATTCAAATACATATTTTTGAAACACTATATAGTATTTTTTTTATTATATTTGAAATCGATATCGCTACTCTATGAAAGATAAAACTATAGATTATATTTTGCGAGCCACTTGGCAAGCAGTTGCAAGAATGTACAATGAGGAAGCTTCAAAATACGATGCCAGCATGGCCACTGGTTTTGCATTATTAAGTATCGATAAGGAAGGTGGAACACCCTCTACTTCGCTGGGACCTAAAATGGGAATGGAAGCAACGAGTTTAACACGCACCTTGAAATCAATGGAAGAGAAAGGACTGATTGTACGAAAAAAAAATCCTGAAGATGGTCGTGGTGTTCTTATTTATTTAACTCCTTTTGGAAAAGAAAAAAGAGAATTATCAAAAAATACAGTTTTAAAATTTAATGAAGCTGTTAAAGCAAATGTGTCAGAACAAAAACTACAACATTTCATTGAAGTTTCTGAAATTATAAATGAATTGATTGTCGAAAAAAATATTTTTAGCTCAACTGAAAATGTGGATAAAAATATGGAACTAACAACGAGCAAATAAGAAACATAAAACAATAATTAAAGTAACTGCTCTTACATTTAAAATAGTTAAGACGCAGCACTTTTAAAAACCAAATCAAAACAAGTATGAAACGCACCATTAAAAAAGTTGCAGTAATTGGGTCTGGAATCATGGGTTCTGGAATTGCTTGCCATTTTGCAAACATTGGAGTTGAAGTATTACTCTTGGATATTGTACCGAGAGAATTAACGGAGGCCGAAGCAAAAAAAGGCTTGACATTAGAGAGTAAAATTGTTAGAAATCGTTTAGTAAACGATAGTCTGGCCAATTCGTTAAAATCGAAACCGTCCCCTATTTACAGTCAAAAATTTGCAAGCCGCATTACAACTGGAAATACTACCGATGACATGGCAAAAATTGCTGGTGTTGATTGGATTATTGAAGTTGTTGTAGAGCGATTGGATGTTAAAAAACTTGTTTTTGAGCAAATTGAAAAATTCAGAAAACCAGGTACTTTGGTTACTTCAAACACATCTGGTATTCCGATTCATTTTATGAGTGAAGGTCGTAGTGAAGATTTCCAGAAACATTTTTGTGGAACTCACTTTTTCAACCCTGCTCGTTACCTAAAATTGTTCGAAATTATTCCAGGACCTCACACTTCAACTGAAGTACTTGATTTTCTTACTGTTTATGGAGAGAAATTTTTAGGAAAAACATCAGTTGTTGCTAAAGATACTCCTGCTTTTATTGGAAATAGAATTGGTATTTACGGTATTCAAAGTTTATTTCACCTTGTTCAAGAAATGGGATTAACTATTGAAGAAGTTGATAAATTGACTGGACCAGTTATCGGTCGCCCAAAATCAGCAACATTCAGAACTGTTGATGTTGTTGGTCTTGACACATTGGTACACGTTGCCAACGGTATTTATGAAAACTGCCCAAGTGACGAGCAACATGATTTGTTTAAACTGCCAACATTTGTAAGCAAAATGATGGAAAACAAATGGCTAGGTAGTAAAACGGGGCAAGGTTTTTACAAAAAAGAAGGAAAAGAAATCCTGACTCTTGATTTGGATACTTTAACCTACAGAGCTGCTAAAAAAGCATCATTTGGAACTTTAGAGTTAACTAAAACTATCGATAAGCCAATCAACCGTTTTAAAGTTTTAGTAAAAGGAAAAGACAAAGCTGGGGAATTTTATAGAAAGAGTTTTGCAGGTTTATTTGCTTATGTATCAAATCGTATCCCTGAAATAGCAGACGAATTATACAAGATTGATGATGCCATGAAAGCAGGTTTTGGATGGGAAAATGGACCATTCGAAATTTGGGATGCTATTGGTGTTGCAAAAGGAATTGAAATCATGAAAGCCGAAGGAGTAACTCCTGCAGCTTGGGTTGAAGAAATGTTAGCTTCTGGAAGCAACAGTTTTTATTCTGTAAAAGAAGGTGCTACTTATTTTTACAACATCCCTACTAAAAACCAGATCAAAGTTCCTGGACAAGATGCATTTATCATTTTGAACAATATTCGCGAAAGCAAAAAAGTTTGGAGCAACAGCGGAGCTATTATTCAAGATTTAGGAGACGGAATTTTAAACCTAGAATTCCAATCAAAAATGAATACTATTGGTGGCGATGTGTTACAAGCTATCAATAAAGGGATTGATTTGGCTGAAAAAGAATATCAAGGATTGGTTATTGGAAATCAAGCTGCTAATTTTTCAGTTGGAGCCAACATCGGAATGATTTTCATGATGGCTGTCGAGCAAGAATATGACGAATTAAATATGGCAATCAAAATGTTCCAAGACACCATGATGCGCGTTCGTTACTCTGGAATTCCAGTTGTAGTAGCTCCTCACGGAATGACTTTTGGTGGAGGTTGCGAAATGAGTTTGCATGCCGATAAAGTTGTTGCTGCTGCTGAGACTTATATGGGACTTGTAGAGTTTGGTGTAGGTGTTATTCCTGGAGGTGGTGGATCAAAAGAATTGACACTACGTGCTGCTGATTTGTTTCATAAAAACGACGTAGAGTTAAATGTATTACAAGAGTACTTCTTGACTATTGCTATGGCAAAAGTATCAACTTCAGGATATGAAGCTTTTGATACAGGATTGTTACAACATGGTAAAGACATCATTGTAGTAAACAAAGATCGTCAGATTGCTGAAGCTAAAAAACACGCATTGTTAATGGCCGAAGCAGGTTACACTCAACCAATTCAACGTAAAGACATTAAAGTATTAGGTAAGCAAGCATTAGGAATGTTCTTAGTAGGAACAGATCAGATGCAAGCAGGTAAATACATATCTGAACACGATAAAAAAATCGCTAACAAATTAGCTTACGTAATGGCTGGAGGAGATTTATCGGAGCCAACTTTAGTTAGTGAGCAATACTTATTAGACATTGAGAGAGAAGCCTTTTTATCACTTTGTACAGAGAGAAAAACTTTAGAACGCATTCAATTTATGCTAACTAAAGGGAAACCGTTGAGAAATTAATTATAAATTATAAATGATGATTTGTGGAGTTAAAATGATTTTAATTTTAAACTTACAATTCATAATTCAAAATACAAGTTATGAAAACAGCCTATATAGTTAAAGCATACAGAACAGCTGTGGGGAAAGCTCCAAAGGGATTGTTCCGATTTAAAAGACCTGATGAATTGGCAGCAGAAACCATCGAATTCATGATGAACGAGTTGCCTGATTTTGATAAAACACGCATCGATGACGTAATGGTAGGTAATGCCATGCCGGAAGCTGAACAAGGTTTAAACGTAGCTCGATTAATTTCCTTAATGGGATTAAAAATAGAGGATGTTCCAGGAGTTACTGTAAATAGATATTGTGCTTCTGGTCTTGAAACAATTGGAATGGCTACTGCTAAAATCCAATCAGGAATGGCACACTGCATTATTGCAGGTGGAGCAGAAAGTATGAGTTTTATTCCAATGGGAGGTTACAAGCCTACTCCTGATTATGCTGTGGCAAAAGCAGGAAACGAAGACTACTACTGGGGAATGGGATTAACTGCTGAAGCAGTAGCACAACAGTTTAAAGTATCTCGTGAAGACCAAGATGAATTTGCTTACAACTCTCACATGAAAGCATTGCAAGCGCAAGCAGACGGAAAATTTGACAAGCAAATTGTGCCAATTACTGTAGAGCAAACGTTTTTAAATGAAAATGGAAAAAAAGAAACCAAATCGTACGTTGTAAATAAAGACGAGGGTCCAAGAGCTGGTACATCAAAAGAAGCTTTAGCTGGATTGCGTCCTGTTTTTGAAGCAAATGGTAGTGTTACTGCAGGAAACTCATCACAAATGAGTGATGGAGCTGCTTTTGTTTTGATCATGAGCGAAGAAATGGTGAAAGAATTGAACATTACACCTATTGCGCGTTTAGTAAATTTTGCATCAGCTGGAGTAGAGCCAAGAATTATGGGTATTGGACCAGTAAAAGCAATTCCGAAAGTCTTGAAACAAGCAGGTTTAACAATTAATGATATTGATTTAATTGAGCTAAACGAAGCTTTTGCTTCTCAAGCATTAGCTGTAACTCGTGAACTTGATTTAAACCCTGAAATCATTAACGTGAATGGTGGTGCAATTGCATTAGGTCATCCTCTAGGATGTACAGGTGCTAAACTTTCTGTTCAATTATTTGACGAAATGCAACGTCGCGGCAGCAAATATGGAATTGTTTCTATGTGTGTAGGAACTGGTCAAGGTTCTGCGGGTGTTTTCGAACTTTTGTAAGCTTAGGATTAAAATAAAAAACATATTAAAAAGATAAAAAATGGCAGATACAATAGAAAAAGACGTAACCCGTGGTGGTCAGTTTTTAGTTAAAGAAACAAAATGTGAAGATATTTTCACACCAGAAGATTTCACGGAAGAGCAATTAATGATGCGTGACTCTGTAAAAGAGTTTGTAGACAAAGAGTTGTGGGCACACAAAGATCGTTTTGAGAAAAAAGATTACGCGTACACACAAGAAACGATGAAAAAAGCTGGAGATTTAGGATTGCTAGGAGTAGCTGTTCCTGAGGCTTACGGCGGATTAGGAATGGGATTCGTATCTACAATGCTTGTATGTGATTATATCTCAGGAGCAACAGGATCTTTCTCAACTGCATTTGGAGCTCATACCGGAATTGGAACTATGCCAATTACACTTTATGGATCTGAAGAGCAAAAGCAAAAGTATGTACCAAAATTAGCTTCTGGCGAATGGTTTGGTGCTTATTGTTTGACAGAACCAGGCGCTGGATCGGATGCTAATTCTGGAAAAACGAAAGCAGTTTTATCAGAATGCGGAACCTACTACTCTATCACTGGTCAAAAAATGTGGATTTCGAATGCAGGATTCTGTAGCGTTTTTATCGTATTCGCAAGAATTGGTGATGACAAAAACATTACTGGTTTTATTGTAGAAAATACTCCTGATAACGGAATTTCAATGGGAGAAGAAGAGCACAAATTAGGGATTCGTGCATCCTCTACTCGTCAAGTATTTTTTAATGAAACAAAAGTTCCTGTAGAAAATATGTTATCTGAAAGAGGTAACGGTTTCAAAATTGCAATGAATGCTCTTAACGTAGGTCGTATCAAATTGGCAGCTGCTTGTTTGGATGCACAACGTAGAGTAATTACTGGAGCAGTTAAATATGCTAATGAGAGAATCCAATTTAATACTGCAATTTCTCAATTTGGTGCAATTCGTGCGAAATTAGCGGATATGGCAACTAGCTGTTATGCTGGAGAAAGCGCATCGTACCGTGCTGCAAAAGATATTGAAGATCGTATCATTGCACGTGAGGCTGCAGGAGTTTCGCATCAAGAAGCTGAATTAAAAGGTGTTGAAGAATACGCTATCGAATGTTCTATCTTAAAAGTAGCAGTTTCTGAGGATGTTCAAAACTGTTCAGACGAAGGAATTCAAATTTTTGGAGGAATGGGCTTTTCTGAAGATACACCAATGGAAAGCGCTTGGAGAGACGCGCGTATTGCACGTATTTACGAAGGAACAAATGAAATCAACAGAATGCTATCAGTAGGAATGTTGATTAAAAAAGCAATGAAAGGACACGTTGATTTATTAGGACCAGCTACTAAAGTTGGTGAAGAATTAATGGGTATTCCATCATTTGATACTCCTGATTACTCTGAATTACTTGCTGAAGAAAAAGAGATGATCGTGAAGCTGAAAAAAGCATTCATGATGGTTGCTGGAAGTGCCGTTCAAAAATTTGGAACTGAATTAGATTCACACCAACAAATCTTAATGTCAGCATCTGACATGTTGATTGAGATTTATATGGCAGAAAGTACTTTGCTTAGAACTGAAAAATTAGCCAAAAAAGAAGGCGAAGACAAAGTGAAAGAGCAAATTGCAATGGCACAATTGTACTTGTACCAAGCAGTAGATATTGTTACTCAAAAAGGAAAAGAAGCGATTATATCTTTTGCTGAAGGCGATGAACAACGCATGATGCTTATGGGATTACGTCGTTTTACAAAATACACCAACATGCCAAACGTAGTGGCATTGAAAGAAACAATTACGGCAAAATTAGTAGCCGAAAACGAATATTGTTTCTAATAAATTTAGTTTTTAGTTTTTTTTTAACCGCCTTGGATCCTCAAAGAACAAGGCGGTTTTTTTATGTCTTTATTTTGGAACTAGAGTTACTTACTTTCTCTTAGGAACTTCTAAAACTTCAACTTTAATAGCAACCGCATAGGCATTAGGAATTATTTTATTTCCATGAGAATTAGCATAAACTTTAGTAAACTCAGCACCAAAATATAAAATAATAGCCGAGTAATACACCCAAACTAAAATAATGACTACTGAGCCGGCCGAACCATAAACTGTAGCTACGGTGGAACTACCCAAATAAAAACCAATCGCAAACTTACCAATCATAAAAAAAAGTGAGGTGAAACTAGAACCTATCAACGCATCTTTCCAAACAATTTCGCCGTCTGGTAACGTTTTAAAAATTACAGCGAACAAAATAGTTGTGGTAAAAAAGAGCAATAAGATATTGAAAATATAGAAAATATAGACCGTTATATCAGGAAAATAGACCAATAATCTAGCATTAATGATATCCATTACAGTATTGACCATTAAACTTACCATCAATAAAAAACCTACCGAGGCTATCATAGAAAAAGACATGAGTCTGTTTTTCACAAATTTCACAATACCCTTATTTGGCTTGGCTCGTAAACCCCAGATAAAATTGATAGAACTTTGTATTTCCGCAAATACACCTGAAGCTCCAACCAAAAGCATAATACCCCCAAAAGTAGCTGCAAATACATTACTATCAGATAATTCGATATTTTTGATGGTTTCTTGAATTTGCAAAGCCGCTTGATTACCCACCATTCCATTTATTTGCCCGAAAAACTTACCTGTGACAGCATCTTTTCCAAAGAAAAAACTAAAAACCGATAAAATAATAATTAACAAAGGCGGCAACGAAAAAATGGTATAGTAGGATAAAGAGGCACTCAACTTGATCGCGTTATCAGTATTAAACTCGTCAAATGTTTGTACCAGCATGCTCCAGGCATCTTTAGCTATTTGCTTTTTAGTCATAATAATTTGTTTTCTGTCTTGAAAAAATAAAGACACAAATTTACAAACTTAACTTATCTTCTTTATGATTGATTTTTATATAATTGTGGGTCAAAAAGTTCAAAAAGACACAAAATTATAGTACTTGAATTCTTAAAATTTAAGTCTTTATTAACCTGAGTTCCTTCTGAAATAGTTAATTTTAACTCTACAAAATAAACGTTCAATCAACATCATGGAAAATAAAAACAGCCGCAGAAACTTTTTAAAACAAACAGCCATATTATCAACAGGAACAATTTTGGGTACAAGTTTACTAAACCAAACTTTTGCTAATCCGACAATTGCATTACAACCTGATAGTGAAGTAACAATTGATGCTTTTGCTCCGTATACTTTACCAAAACTACCCTACGCCTACGATGCTTTAGAACCTCATTTTGATAAAGCAACCATGGAAATTCATTATAGCAAACACCATCAAGCCTATGTAACTAATTTGAACAAAGCATTGGAAACGGTAGACAAAATTCTAGTCGCTATGGGTGGTACATTGGAATCAATTTTTGAAAACATCAATAAATTTCCAGAAGGAATTCGCAATAACGCCGGAGGCCATTATAACCACTCTTTATTTTGGAACTTGTTAAGCCCAAAAGGCGGCGGAGTACCTCAAGGAACACTTGCTACAGCTATAAATTCTAGTTTTGGCTCATTTGAAGAGTTTAAAAAACAATTTACAGATGCAGCCACTAAACGCTTTGGTTCAGGTTGGGCTTGGTTAGTAGTTAAAGATGGTAAACTTGTTATTGGTTCAACAGCAAATCAAGATAATCCTTTGATGCGTTTAAAAGGAACTGGACTTAAAGGCAAACCCATTTTGGCGCTTGACGTTTGGGAACATGCCTATTACCTAAAAAATCAAAACCGTAGAGCTGATTATATTAATTCGTTTTGGAATGTAGTAAATTGGGAAGAAGCTGAAAAACTTTATCAATCCTAAATCGCTCGATAACTATAAATTTAAAAGCTTCAAAACCAATGTTTCGAAGCTTTTTTTTTGCATTCACTGCTAGAATTTGATCTAAAAGAGAGCAAAAAAAGATGATCTATCTTCATTTTCAACTAAATGTAATTTCTTTGTTAAACTAAAAAAGTAGGTTCAAAAACTAATCTAAAATAGTATAGCTTTGCAGTCTCAAAATTAAACAATGATTAACCCATCAACATCAGGTTGGATTGATAAATTTTTCTCCGAACAGCTTTTCGATGAACAACTAATCGAAACCAGTCCCGCTATGTTTTACCATAGAGTACGAGCTACAGGTTTTATTTATGGGCATATCATTAGTTTTGACACACCAAATACCATTGAAACAAAAAGTTGGTTTAAGGAAGAAATCTCAAAAGTGGCGCTTTTAAATACGCTATATGGGATATTTTATTTGACCACAAAAAAGATTGACAATGTACTTTTTACGAAAGAGGCCGTTGCTTTTTACGACCAAATGAATCCCGAAGGTTTTAATTTATTTAAAAAAATACTTCCAAAAAGCTCTGCATCATTGACCTTAGAAAAAATAATTGATGAGCGCGTTCAAACCAATGATAGCATTATTAGTAAAAACTTTTCTCATCTAGTAACCAATGCCTTATTATTTATTGATGCTTTAGCTTTTAGACAATTTTTGGTTCATGGCGAAATTCCTGAAAAATACCTTAAAAAAATAGAGGAAAGTATTGTAAACGTTGTTACGTTAGCTTTAAAAGTTAAAACAAAGAAATCCCAATATGATGATTTGTTAATTAAACTTTTCGAAGCTTCGATTCGTTATAGTAAATTTCAAAAAATTTCAATTGGAAGTATTGACAATCTACAACTAGAGTATTACACCAACGAATTAGAAAAAAAATACCTAATAGATTTAGTAGGTATGGCTTTGTGGAGTGATCAAGTAATTGAAAATGAAGAAGCCTATTTTTTGCATTCGCTTGCTGCTTCTTTACATGTTTCAGACGACTTTGCAACAGAAAGCGTAAAAAGTACACATGATTTTATTACGGAATACAAAAACGATATTCCGTATTTTAATTATTCTAATCCGGTAAAACATTTTTATGATCAAACTACGCAGAGTGTAGTCACTTTAATTAGCAGAAACAAAAATAGATTGATTAAAGAATTGACGCAAAGCAAGGAATTAATGTTTTTGTTGGCGCATTCCACACATCGAGACTTGGACGAAAAAGAAAAGCGAAAAGTAAAAAAGCAGCTTTTAGAAATATGCAAAACGATTCCGTCGCTAACAATCTTTTTGCTACCTGGTGGCAGTTTGTTGTTGCCTATCTTAATAAAATTTATTCCGCAATTACTCCCATCAGCCTTTAATGAAAATTTAGATGAAGAATAAAAAATAGCCGCTAAAAAGCGGCTAAATATTTAAAATTTGAGTTGATACACATCATCTAAATCTTTCTCGGAACTGATATTTACTTCTAAATCAGTGACAAATCCTGAGTTTAATCCGTAAACCCAACCGTGTAAGGTTACATCTTGACCGTTGCGCCAAGCTCCTTGAACAATTGATGTTTTAGCCAAATCAAAAACTTGTTCTTTCACGTTCAATTCAACGAAAGTGTTAAAACGTGTAGTTTCGTCTTCAATCGAGTCTAAATAAGTGTGATGCAAGCGATACACGTCTTTGATATGACGAATCCAATTATCAATAATTCCAATAGATTGATTGCCCATGGCTGCCTTTACACCTCCACAACCATAATGACCGCAAACAATAACGTGTTTTACTTTTAAAACATTTACTGCATAATCAAGCACGCTTAACATGTTCATATCAGAGTGTACGACCATGTTTGCAATGTTTCTGTGCACAAAAACTTCTCCTGGTTTTGCACCTACAATTTCGTTGGCAGGAACACGGCTATCAGAACAGCCAATCCACAATAAAGGTGGAGTTTGCCCTTTAGCTAAATCTTCAAAATAATTCGGGTCACTTGCCAAACTGGTTTCAACCCACTTTTTATTATTGTCTAATATCTTTTTATAAAAATCACTCATGTTGTCGTATTTTATTTTTGTTTGTTTTGCCTCATCTATTTTTTATTGTAATAGCAATCAAAAAGTGCTCTAAAGATTCTTTTGTTATTTAATCAAACATCTCATTGTTTTTGTCTTTCTTAACCATTACCCTTTTTGCAAAGTCATAATAATGTTCAATCTTAACATGATTTTGACTCTCATCGGTGTTTTGCAATTCATAGGCCTCTTTAAAACCTTTGAGTTTTACTTTAATATTCTGATCAACCGCTTTAATGGTTTTGAACTCATGAATTAAATCTAAAATATCATGTGCAATGTACACTGTATCTTTTGCATCTATTATCACTCGCGAATTATCGGGAATTTCCTGTAGTGTTTGTTTAATAGCTGCTTTGTTCAAAAAAGAAACCTCTTGAGCTAGATCAATATGAATAACGTCTCCATCTTCATATTTTTCTTTTCGAAAAATATAGGCTCGCTTTAAATTTCCTTTTAAAACAAAAATAATACTAATGCAAAGCCCCAGAGCTACACCTCGTAACAAATCTAAGAAAACTACAGCTAACAAGGTTGCTATAAAAGGGATAAACTGATATTTACCTTTATTCCAAAAATGTATAAAAGTTGCGGGCTTAGCTAGTTTGTATCCTACTAAAATTAAAACAGCTGCTAAGGTTGCTAATGGAATTTTATTCAGTAGCGTTGGAATGGCTACTACACTTATTATTAGCAAAACGCCATGGATTATTGTAGACATTTTAGATTTTGCACCAGCACTACTATTTGCAGATGTCCTCACAATAACCGATGTGAGTGGCAAACCACCCAAAAGCGCACTTATTACATTCCCGATTCCTTGAGCTCTTAGCTCAATATTAGTATCTGTAAATCTTTTTTGAACATCCATTCTATCGGCAGCTTCAATACTAAGCAAGGTCTCTATTGACGCAACTATTGCCAATGTTAAGGCAACCATCCAAACTTGTGGGTTTGTGATTGCAGTAAAATCAGGTATAATCAGGATTGATTTAAATTCTTCAATTGTTTTAGGTACTGGTAGCGAAACCAAATGCTCCTTTGCAATAGCAAGATTACTGCCACTAAGGGTAAAAAATTCATTTAAAGCAACGCTAATAAAAACAGCAACTAATGCACTTGGAACTAATTTAATTTTTTTCAAAAAACCAATTTTATCCCAACCAATAATTATCATCATTGAAATAAGAGTAATTACAATAGATCCCAATTGCAGATAATCAAAAATAGACATCAAACTTGAAAAAGTATTCGATCCATCGGCTTGCAAAAAGGCTTGATCGCCTTCAAAATCTTTATCATAACCAAAAGCATGTGGTAATTGCTTTAAAATAATTATAGTTCCAATACCAGCTAGCATTCCCTCAATCACATTGGTCGGAAAATAGTTTGAAATACTACCTGCTTTCAAGAATCCCAAAACCAGTTGTAACAATCCAGCTAAGAATACCGCGAGTAAAAAAACATCAAATGCTCCCAAACTTGTAATTGCTGATAAAACAATTGCGGTTAAACCTGCAGCTGGACCTGAAACACTTAAATTAGAAGTACTAAAATATCCCACAACAATTCCTCCAACCACCCCAGCGATAATTCCTGCAAAAAGAGGTGCACCTGATGCCAACGCAATACCCAAACACAAAGGCAAAGCCACCAAAAACACTACTAAACCTGATGCTAAATCAGTTTTTAGATTAGAAAAAATAGATACTTTATTATCCATAAAACTAGTATAAAGTTAACCCCAAAAATGAAAATTTGGATTAGTGCTGCAAAAATAATTAAGAGCTAAAATCCTTTCACAACCATTTGATAAATTTTAAAAATAATAGAACCGTTTTGATTCCTAAATTTTAAAAAAAACCAACGCAAAGGTTACAATGACTGTGTAAGAGTATAAAAAATTAGAATACGAACCTAGGTTTTTTAAAAAATAAAAAGGTAGCATATCTAAATTATACCATTTGAAATTCCTAAGAAAGAATTAAAATATTGATAGTTGGCAATTAAAAAAAAAGTAGTTATGAACGAGTGACCAAGAAAGAATGATCTTATTTGCCTTTCAAACTTTTTTCTGCATCCCAGATAACTATGCATACATCGATTATTTCTATATTTGCATTACATAAACTAATCACATGACAATTACTCAATTAAAATACGTTTTGGCTGTAGCCGAACACAAGAATTTTACGCTTGCAGCAGAAAAATGTTTTGTTACACAACCTACTTTAAGTATGCAAATTCAAAAAATTGAGGAAGAACTTAATATTCAAATTTTTGATAGAACTAAAAAACCGATTCAGTTAACTGACATTGGTCAAAAAATTGTTAATCAAGCTAAAAATATAGTTGTTGAAGCAGATCGTATTCAAGATATTGTAGAGCAACAAAAAGGATTTATTGGTGGTGAGTTCAGACTGGGGATTATACCTACTATTATGCCAACCCTTTTACCAATGTTTTTGAATAATTTTATTAAAAAATATCCAAAAGTAAAATTGATCATTGAAGAATTAAACACTTCAGAAATTATTACAAAATTGAATAACGGCCATCTTGATGCAGGAATAGCGGCAACTCCGCTTCTTGAAGAGAAAATTAAAGAAATAGTATTGTACTACGAACCATTTGTGGCATATATTCCGGAAACTCACCATCATTTTCAAAAAAATGAAATTGAAGTTGGCGATTTAAATTTAGATGAAATTTTACTCTTGCAAGATGGACACTGTTTTAGGGATGGTATCCTAAACTTATGTAAAAGCGGTGACCGAAATGAATTAAATCATTTCCAGATTGAAAGTGGCAGTTTCGAAACCTTAATCAAACTAGCAGATGAAGGTTTAGGGACCACATTACTTCCCTATTTGCATACCCTGGATTTAAAAGAGAAAGACAAAGCAAAACTTAAACATTTTAAAGAGCCTAAACCAGCAAGGGAAGTAAGCTTAATATTTCCGAAAAATGAATTAAAGATTCAAATTATCGATGCTCTAAGATCTACAATTGCTGGCGTAATTAAAGGAGCTATTGTTTTCCAGAATATTGAAATCATAAGCTCAATGCCAAAAAAATAAAAACGATTAAGGTTAGATTCTAAACGTTTTTATACGGTCTAAAACGAAAAAAGTCGGAAACTAAATTCCGACTTTTTATATTAATAATTTCTTTTTAATTGGAGTTTACCAAAATCAAACATTGCTTTAACTCTGGTTTTTCAACTGTAAAATTTAAAAGCCATTCTCTCAATTGCTCTAATTCATAGGGTAGCAATGTTTTTATAGCTTTTTCTAACTCTTTACAAAATAAGGTGTGATCAAAACTTACTCTTTCCAAAATTGATTTTGTATAATCATACATTATTTTCGACATAGTAAATGAAGATTTAGGTTGTTTTTTTGTTCTAAACTTTTGTAAAAATAATAAAATCAAAATTGCATTTTTACAATTTTAACGTTGTATTAGCTTTTAACAGAAAATATTATTTTTGAAATATGTAAAAAATTTACTCTTTAAAAGCCCTGAACATTTCTCTTTTTCCAGGCGGACCAGCTAATTTTTCGACTCTGAAACCTACTTCGATCATACTTCGTTTCACCACGCCACGTGCAGCATAAGTAACGAGCACACCACCAACTTTTAGTGCTTTGTACATTTTTTCGAAAATGGCGGTACTCCATAGCTCGGGCTGCACACGGTAGCCAAAAGCATCGAAATATATCAAATCAAAATATTCTGTATCTGTTATGTTTTCAAAAAACTGCTTTCTTTTGGTTAAAGTAAAATGATTGTTCAAAACGGTTGCCTCTTCCCAATTACATTGGTGCATTTTCTGGAATAGCTCCAATTGCTCATTTGCATTTAACTCGGCTACATAATTCATTTGTAAAACTTCCTCAGCCGCAACAGGATATGCCTCTACTCCAACATAATCTATTATTTGATTTCGCTTTTTTGATTCTAAAGCGGTAATAAAAGCATTTAAACCCGTACCAAAACCAATTTCCAAAAGCGCTACGTTTTGATCTGGGAACAAAGCCAATCCGTTTTTGATAAAAACGTGTTGCGCCTCTTGAATTGCACCATGTTTTGAATGGTAACATTCATCCCACTCTGTCAAATGAATGGTTGTTGAACCATCAAGTGTTTGAATTATTTCTCTTTTCAATGTTTATTTTTTTTTACTGCCGGTTATTTCTCTCACTCCAACTTTCAAAATTAGATAAAACTGCACTCAAAGCCTTATTTTTTATCTAGTTTTAATGCAAATCTCCAATAAAACAAACAACTTACGGTTGATTTATTACAAAATAAACAAATCTCACCAAAATCGCATAATTAATATTTTATTGATAACAATTCTACTGATTTTTATTTAATTTTGCAAACATTCTAAGAAGCCTTTCTACCATATAATGAAAAGATAGGAGGTTTACTAAAAAACAAAAACAGTATACAACTATGAGTGCTACTCAAACTACGCAAATTGAAATTATAAAAGCTACAACAACCAAGATTAATGAAGTAGATTTTAACAACCTAAGCTTTGGTTCCGTATTCACGGATCACTTATTTGAATGTGATTTTAAAAACGGTGAATGGCAACAACCCGTTATTAAGCCTTACGCACCATTTTTAATAGATCCGTCTACTAGAGTTTTTCATTACGGACAAGCTATTTTTGAGGGAATGAAAGCCTATAAAAATGAAGCAGACGAAATTTGGCTTTTTAGACCTGATGAAAATTACAATCGCTTTAATAAATCAGCGGTGCGTATGGCAATGCCTGAAGTACCCGAAGATATTTTTATGAATGGTCTTAAACAATTGCTGCACCTTGATGAAGCTTGGATAAAAAAAGGCAAAGGAAACGCTATGTATATTCGACCGTTCATGATTTCAAGTGGGACTGGTGTTATCGCAAATCCATCAGACGAATATAAGTTCATGATTATTTTATCACCGGTAACATCCTATTATGCCGGCGATGTTAAAGTACTTATCGCGGAGCACTACAGCCGTGCAGCAAATGGAGGTATTGGTGCTGCAAAAGCAGCAGGTAATTATGGCGCTCAATTTTACCCAACTACTTTGGCTAACAAGCAAGGTTTTCAACAAGTAATTTGGACTGATGATGCCACACATACCAAATTAGAAGAAGCAGGAACGATGAATGTGTTTTTCAGAATTAATAACACACTTCTTACTGCTCCAGTAAGTGAGCGTATCTTAGACGGTGTTACCCGTAAAACACTTATTGACTTAGCAAAGAGCGAAGGTATTAACGTAGAAGTACGCTCTGTGTTGGTAGATGAGCTTGTTGCTGCGGCAAAAGATGGTACTTTACAAGAGATTTTTGGAGCAGGTACTGCAGCCGTAGTAAGCCCAATATCTGGATTTTCGTATAAAGACGAATATTTTGAATTACCTAAACTTGAATCTACAGTGGCCACTCAACTGAAAGAAAAGCTAACAAACATTCAAAACAAATTAGAGGAAGATACTTTTGGATGGACCGTTAAAATTTAATAACGCCAACAAAAGAACATAATACAAAAGCGATTTTCACATAGAAAATCGCTTTTTTTATAAACTTAAATAAGCCCTCTACTTGTTGCCAAAAATGGATGAAAAATCAGGTTTAAAATAGTTTGGCCCCTTTAAAACTTTCCCGTCTTCTCTGTAAATTGGTTGGCCATTTTCATCCAGTTTGCTCATGTTACTGCGTTGAATTTCATCAAAAACAGCTTCAATTTTATCCTGTAACCCGTGCTCAATTAGCGTACCACACAAAATGTAGAGCATATCCCCTAATGCATCAGCAATTTCAACAAGATCACCCACTTTGGCAGCTTGCAAATATTCTTCATTTTCTTCGCGCATGAGTTCAAAACGAAGCTCGTGTTTATTATTGTCTAAACAAGCCTTGGGCGCTACACTAAAACCTAATCCAAAAGCGGTATGAAATTGTTTAACCGCATTAATTTGTTTTTTCATCATTAAAATTTGTTAATTGCAATAGCAAATTAGGTAGTATTTCTAAACTATTCGCTAATTTTACCAAAAATAAAAGAAATTATGTTCAGTCAAAGTCAAATCATTTTTGCAATAGTATTTTTTATAGCGTTTGTAATTGCTGCCATTTACTCCTATCGAAAGGATACCAAAATTCACAATCAATTTTATAAAGGTAATTATAAAATATTACTAGGCTTTGTTTCGTTTATTGTGATTCTTTTTGTGATAAAAATATTTTTCAAAAGATAAAGCAAGAGTGTTAACTTGGATAAAGAAGGAAATCAGTTAATAAAGAGCTATCGGTCTTCAACTCCAGAGTATTCTGGATTTACTTTGTTTTTTTATAGTACCACCAAAGCAAAATCATCACAAAGCAGAACTGCTATTTCCTTGATGATTTTTTTCTAACTTTACCAACAAAAAAAGTAGTCATGCGCATTTTAAAATACTTATTTCTTTTACTATTACTCAGTTTTGTAGCAGCCTCTATATTTGTTGCAACACAAAAAGGGGATTTTATCGTTGAAAGAAGTCAAGTAATCCCAACGCCTAAAAATATTGTTTACAATTATATACACGATTTAAAAAACTGGGAATCATTTGCTACTTGGGCATCTACAGAGCCAGCAACCACTTTTATCTATTCAAAAAACAGCATCGGTGCTGGTGCAAAATCAAGCTGGGAAAATGAATCACAAAAAGGAAATATCATAGCTGTTTCTGAAAAGGAAAACACAAGTATTGATCTTAAAATGAATTATGACGATACAGATTCTAATTTAAATATCACTTTTAAAGATACAATTGGTGGAACAAAAGTGACATGGAAATCAGTGGGAAAAATGGGCTTTTCTGCGAAGATTTACACTTTCTTAAATGGCGGATCGGACAAAATTATCGGAAATATTTATGAAAAAAGTTTAGCCAACTTAAACAAAGTACTTAATTACGAGCTAAAAACATTTGCTGTTAAAAGTAATGGTATTGTAACCAAAGCCGAAACATTTTATTTAAAACAAACCTACTCGACCAAAACGGCATTACTCTACAAAAATGCACGTATTGTTCTCTACAAAATCAATACTTTCATTAAACAGAACAATATCGAAACTAATGGCAAACCATTTCTAATTTTTCATGCCTACGACAATGCAAGAGATGTATCTAAAGTGTCATTTTGTGTACCTATCAAATACCAAATAGCTACAAGTATAGGCAGTGACGTGTTAGTTGACAAACTCGCAGCGTTTGAAGCTGTAAAAACGACTTTAACTGGTGATTACATTCATTTAGGGAAAGCGTATTTAGAATCAAAAAAATACATATCTACCAACAATATAATAACTGGAAAACAATTTTTAAAATTAGAATTGTTAAACAAAAGTAGGTTTGACGTTGCAAAGCCTTCGCTTTTTGAAACTGAAATTTATGTTCCGATTGCGCCAAAAGTTATTAAACCGGTAATTAAAGCAGTAACACCTTCAACAAGTATTGAATCAGAAATACCGACAGAGGCACCTACGACAGAAAAAGAAGCGGAATTGTCTGAATTTTAATACTATTTATAAAACTGTTATGTTAACAATATAAGCTACAATTTTGCAAGACGAACAGGAATTTATACGCCAATTGCTCCATCCTAAAACGCAGAACGAATCGTTTAAGCGCTTGCTATTGGAATATCAAAGACCTCTTTACAATCACATCCGACTAATCGTATTGAATCATGATGATGCAGATGATGTTTTACAAAATTGTTTCATAAAAATTTTCCAAAATCTGAAAAATTTCAAAGGAGAAAGCAAACTTTTTTCATGGATGTATCGCATCGCTACGAACGAAGCTTTAACCTTTTTAAAACAAAAAGCTAAAGCTAACCACATATCATCAGAAGAGTTACAAAATAAAACCATTGACAACTTACAAGCTGATGTGTTTTTTGATGGAGATGAAATGCAGTATAAACTTCACAAGGCAATTGCACAGTTACCAGAAAAACAACAGTTAGTTTTTAAGATGAAATATTTTCAAGAACTCAAATACGAAGAAATTTCAGAAATTCTTGGCACTTCGGTAGGTGGCTTAAAAGCTTCTTATCATTTAGCTGTAAAAAAAATTGAAGCTTTTGTATCCAACCATTAAACCTTTTGACAAAAAAGCCGTCTAAATCAATTATGAAGACATTTAAACTAGATAACGAACCTAAAATTGCAACGGGCTTTAAAGCTCCTGAGGACTATTTTGAATCATTTTCAAGTAGAATGATGGCGCAATTACCGGTAGAAAAACCTAAAGTAATTTCTTTTTACCAGAAAAGAAAAAATATCCTCTTCATGGCTGCTGCAATTTTAGTTATGGCATTAATGATTCCGTTTTTTTATAATTCGAACCCAGCTGTATCAGATGTTGACCAAGAAGCTTTAGAAAACTACATCACTTATCAATCGTCTATAAACCAGTACGATTTATTAAATAATCTAGAAACTGAAGAAATTAAGAAGATAAACACTATGATCGTATTAGAAGATGAAAGTATTGAAGAACACTTTTCAACTAACGCGAACTTAGAGCATTTAATACTTGAATAAGCCTAAAATTGACCTTACCTGGTCTCATTAAAACTATTAAAAATGAAAATGAAACATTTTTTTCTCCTATTTGTCTTATTTAGCGCTGTACCATTTTACGCGCAGGGAGAAAGCATGAAAGAAAAGAGAGAGCAAATTAAAGCTTTAAAAGCAGCGTTTTTTACCACTGAAATCAATTTTACAAGTGGTGAAGCAGCACGATTTTGGCCAATTTATAATGCGTATGATGACAAACAATTTGAACTAAGACATCAAAAAATGAAAAGTTATGTTCGCAGATTGGGTGATGGGTCTTTGGATAAAATAACAGAAAAAGAGGCAAATATTTTTTTAGCACAAATTGAAGATACCGAAGAAGAATTATTCTTGGTTCGTCAAAAATTCATGAAAAACATACGAACGGTACTTCCTGCAGTAAAAATTGTAAAGCTAAAAAAAGCAGAGGAAGACTTCAATAAAAAATTGTTACAACAGTACCGCAATAACGCAGGGAAAAATTAAACTTTAGCACGAAAAGTCCTTTTCTAAATATTCTTAAAGTCCTAATTAATTTAGGATTTTTTTTATAAAAATTTAATTCGAATCATTTTTTGCTGACCAGTAGCAATAGCGGTCTTTCTATTAATAAACCGAATGGTATTTAGCGTTGAGTCTTTAGAAAGTTCTTGCCAGCTTTTTCCGGAATCGCTTGAATAATACACACCCGAAAAACCTACCGAAACTAATTCTTTACCACCACTATCGGGTACAAATTGCACGCAAGAAGCATAACCAAATCCTTGCTTTTCTGCAACCAGATTCCATGTTTTCCCGCCATCTGTGGTTATCGCTTTATTGGTAAAATTTTGGTTTCTATTTTCATAGTCACCTCCGGATATAAATCCAATTTTATTGTTGTAAAAATCTGCGGTAAAAATTCCAGTCATTGCACGTCCTTGAACAATAGGTGTATTATAAACCGTCCAAGTACGACCGCGATCAGGTGAATAAAAGACACGTGATTGAACGCCTCCAGAAACAATCCAAGTAGCGTTGCCTTTTACCACAATGTTAGTATTACTTGCAGCAAATGCTGCTTCACCTTCTTTAATTTTAGGTAAAACACTGTTGTTTACTTTTGACCAAGTTGCTCCGCCATCACGAGTGATAATGATATTCAAACAATCAGTTATGGGATCGCCCATAGCAATACCCTCCTGAGAATCCCAAAAATGCATACTATCAAAAAATACTTTTTCATGCGCTTCTTCGTATACAACTTTAGGAATTCGGGTTTTCTTTGGAATCTCATATAAGAAAGCGGGATTACCCACATTCACAACAAATACAGCCTTTGGATTTTGAGCAATACTTCTAAATTCTAAAGAGCTTGAAGCTTTTGTAATAACTTGCTCTTTTCGGTCATTTTTATCCAAATCAAACGATCCAAATCGACCTTTATCTGCAGCATACCAAACCGTATTACCATCAATTTCAATTGCACGGATGCTTATTTTATCTTGAAAAAGAGTATCAATTTTTACTGAATTAAAAGTGTATTTTGCGGCAGTTGTTTTACTTGTTTTACAAGCCAAACAGCTAATCAAAAGCAATACAATCGATAATTTATTTATCATGGTACGTCCTTATTCTACTGCTAAAATACGATTTTAATCTAGAGAAGCAAAGCACACAAAAATTTATTGGCATAGTAATTGGTTATTCAGAATTAGAAAAACCTTAAACGAAATATTATGAAACCTAAAGTACTATTACTCGCCCTACTGATTCCTGTTTTCAGTTTACAAATACAAGCACAAAGGCGTTCATCTGTTCAAGCAACAAGCTCAGAGATCAGTGACAACCTTGATTTAAGAGCAGTAGCTTCTATTTTTGGAGAGGCGCGCGATTTGCAGGATTTTGAACGTCAATTAAACGATCCCGATTTACAAATTTCAAATCTGGATTTAAATAACGACAACCAGGTTGATTATCTACGTGTGATAGAAACAGTCGAAAATAGAACACACCTAATAATTGTTCAAGCTGTATTAGACCGTGATGTGTATCAGGATGTTGCTACAATTGATGTTGAAAGAGATCAATTTAACAAAGTACATGTTCAAGTAATTGGTGATTCATTCTTATATGGAAACAACTATATTTATGAACCTGTCTACTACAGAACTCCCGTTTTGTATGCTTCATTTTGGAGACCAACCTATAGACCTTACTGCTCTACATGGAATTGGGGCTATTACCCACGCTATTACCGAGCTTGGAATCCTTTCCCTGTATTTAGATACAGAAACAATATTACTATCAACTTGAACATTAATAACAATTACAATTACGTAAATTACAGAAGAAGTAATCAAGCGATTGTACTATATAATTCAAGAAGATCTAATGGCTATGAGAGATTACATCCTTCATACTCATTCTCTAATCGTAACGCCAGTGTTTCCAACCGTTACGAACTTGACCAACAAAGAACCAATCGTGGTACAGTAGCTTATGCGAACCGAAGAACCACATCTGATAGTAGAATTAGTAATAATGAAAGTAGAAGTGCAACATCTAATGATAGAAGTTCTAATCGAAGAGGATCAATAGCAAGCAGATCTACGTCAACAAATCGTTCTAATCCGACAGAAGCTAATTCAAGAAGTAACGAAAACAATCGTAGCTCTCAAATTGATTATTCAAACAGAGGTTCAAGATCTGCATCAGAAGCAAGAAATCAATCTAGTAACCGTGCCATTTCATCGCCAGATACAGAAAGATCAAGACCAGCAACAAGTTCTCGAAATAGTGAATTTCCATCAAGAAGATCAGAAAGCAGTAACTATAGCACTAGAGGAAACGAAAACAACACTTCAAGCAACAGAAGTCAAAATAGATCGTATTCTGAAAATAAAATAGAAAGAAATTCTTCCAATAGAAGCTCTAGTAATGCATCATCAGCTCGTGAAGCCGGCAGGGCTCCTGCAACATCACAAACAGAAAATCAAAGAGGCAACTCTGGAAGAAATGAAAACCGTCGATCCTAGTTCGACGGTCACAAAAAACTAAAAACACGGTTATATTGCCGTGTTTTTTTTATTAAAAAGTTCTTAATTTATTTAAAAAGTGTAAATTTGAGGACTTTTATAAATATTTTTCATGAGCACTTCACACAAAGACCTCCATAGTAAATGGACATTAGGTGGGTTATTAATTTCATTAGGAATCATTTACGGAGATATAGGTACATCCCCTTTGTATGTAATGAAAGCCATACTAGGAACCCATCTCATTACCGCAGACATTGTTTTAGGTGGTATCTCTTGCGTATTTTGGACATTAACACTGCAAACTACCATAAAATACGTGATCATTACCTTGAGCGCAGACAATCATGGAGAAGGCGGAATATTTGCACTGTATGCCTTAGTTAAAAAAACTAAAATTTCATGGCTGATTGTTCCCGCAATCATTGGAGGAAGTGCCTTATTAGCAGATGGAATTATCACACCTCCCATCTCGGTATCTTCGGCAGTGGAAGGAATCAGAACTTATTATCCAGAGATAAATACCATACCAATTGTAATTGGAATTTTATTTATTCTGTTTACCATTCAGCAATTCGGGACTAAGCTAGTTGGGAAATTTTTTGCCCCAATGATGTTTGTTTGGTTTGCCATGTTGGCCACACTAGGAATAGCTCAAGTAACACAAAACACCGGCGTTTTAAAAGCTGTTAATCCCTATTATGCTTATCATTTATTGTCTATTCATCCAGAGGGCTTTTTTGTTCTAGGATTTGTATTCCTGTGTACAACGGGAGCCGAGGCCTTATATTCAGACATGGGACATTGCGGGCGTAAAAATATTCGTATCAGCTGGATTTTTGTAAAGTTGGCATTAGTAATCAATTACTTTGGACAAGCCGCATACTTATTACAGCACGAAGGAGAAACACTACAAAGTATTGATGGCAAAAATGGAAATCCGTTTTATTTAATCATGCCCGATTGGTTTCAACCGATAGGAATTGTGGTTGCTACACTTGCTGCAGTTATTGCTTCGCAAGCATTAATTAGTGGTTCATTTACATTGATTAATGAGGCCATGCGCTTGAATTTTTGGCCAAAAGTAAAAATCAAATACCCAACAGAATTAAAAGGGCAATTGTATATTCCATCCATCAATTGGTTGCTGTTTATTGGTTGTGTTGGTATTGTTTTGCACTTCGAGGAATCTAGTAATATGGAGCACGCTTATGGTTTAGCAATTATTTTATGTATGATCATGACTACTATTTTGCTAAATTATTACCTGATCATGAAACGTGTACCGTTATACTTTATGGTACCATTAATCACAATCTATTTAATGATTGAGTTTAGTTTTCTGGCAGCAAATATCACCAAATTTACAGAAGGTGGCTATGTAACTTTATTTATTGCAATTGCTCTAATTTCAGTAATGACAATCTGGTATTTAGCTAAAAAAATCAACAAGAGTTACACTAAGATTGTTAAAATTGAAGATTACAAGAAGGTACTTGTAGAGTTAAGTGCTGATCTTTCTATTCCTAAATATGCAACACATTTGGTATATATGACTAATGCCGGAAGGGTCGATGAAATTGAAGAAAAAGTAATGTATTCAATTCTGCAAAAGCGTCCCAAGAGAGCTGATATATACTGGTTTGTCCATGTAAACATCTTGACTGAACCATACAAAACAGAATACAAAGTTACTGAAATTGTTAAAGACGATTTATACCGCGTTGATTTCAACCTAGGATTTAGAGAGCCTACCAAAATCAACCTAATGTTCAGAGAAGTAATTCGTGATATGGTGAAAAAAGGAGAAGTTGACATCACAAGTCGATATGAATCATTAAACAAAAACAATATTATTGGGGACTTTAAATTTGTTTTATCTGAAAAATTCTTATCAAATGATAGTGATTTAAGATGGCATGAAAAATTAATCATGAATTCTTATTTCTTTATTAAAAAATTAAGCCTTTCAGAGGAAAGAGCATTCGGGCTAGACAGTAGCTCAGTAAAAATTGAAAAATTCCCTATGGTTTTACATGCCCCTGAAAATATAGGATTAACGAGAGTGAAATAAAAACACCTCTACCATCAAATCAAAAAACATTGTATTTATACGGTGTTTTTTTTTTGGAAAAAATTTAAATACAATATTCAGTATTTAAAAACTATACATTAAAGTCAATAAATAGTACCTTTGCACCTCAATTATTTAAAATGAGATTACACAGAAATTTAGTTTACACCACAATAGATGCCTTAAATGCTATTTTTAATGAAGGCGAATATGCTGATAAAGTGGTTGCAAGATCCCTTAAAAAAGACAAACGTTGGGGCAGTTCAGACAGAAAGTTTGTCGCCGAAACCATATACGAAATTGTACGTTGGAAACGATTATACTCTGAAATTGCCGAGGTGAAGGAACCTTTTGACAGAGACAACCTATGGAGAATGTTCTCTGTATGGGCCGTTTTAAGAGGCTATCCTATTCCTGATTGGCGTCAGTTAGAAGGTACACCAGAAAGAAAAATTAAAGGTCGATTTGATGAATTATCAAAAGTTCGTGCAATTAAGGAATCTATTCCGGATTGGATGGATCAATTGGGTGTGCAAGAACTTGGTGAACAAGTTTGGGCTACTGAAATTGCAGCACAAAACCAACCTGCGCGTGTTATTTTACGTGTCAATACACTCAAAACTACTCGTGAAGCATTGCGTGCGATATTAATGGATTTGAACATTGAAACTGAAACCTTAAAAGCACAACCTGATGCATTGGTTTTAAAAGAAAGAGCTAATGTATTTTTAACTGATGCTTTTAAACAAGGTTTATTTGAGGTACAAGATGCCAATTCACAACTTGTAGCCGCATTTTTAGATGTTAAACCGGGCATGCGCGTTGTTGATACTTGTGCTGGTGCAGGCGGAAAAACATTACACATTGCCTCCTTGATGGAAAACAAAGGTCAATTAATTGCAATGGATTTGTACGAAAGCAAATTAAAGCAATTAAAAATCAGAGCAAAAAGAGATGGAGCCTTCAATATTGAATACCGCATCATTGACTCAACAAAAGTGATTAAAAAACTACACGAAAGAGCAGATCGAGTTTTGATTGATGCACCATGTAGTGGTTTAGGTGTTTTAAAAAGAAATCCTGATGCAAAATGGAAACTTAAACCTGAATTTATTGACAACATTAGAAAAGTGCAATCAGAGGTTTTAGAAAGTTATTCTAAAATAGTTAAACCAGGTGGGAAACTCGTGTATGCCACTTGTTCTATCTTACCTTCAGAAAATCAAGAGCAAGTAAAACGTTTTTTAACAACTGAAATTGGAAAACAGTTCACTTTTGTAAAAGAACACAAAATACTAGCTTCGGAATCTGGATTTGACGGATTCTACATGGCCTTGATGGAAAGAAAAGTATAATAAGATTTTCTTCTATATACAAAAAGCTCCGACTAAGATCGGAGCTTTCTTTTTGTATTGCTATAAATTATACTTGATAATAGTACAGTTTCTTAAGCTTCCAGAACTTCTTCAACTTCTCCATCGGCTTCCCATTTACCTACAACAGAAGTCGCAAGCGCGTTACCTAATACGTTAGTGGCACTTCTGAACATATCACAAAAATGGTCAATTGGTAAAATCAAAGCTATCCCTTCAATTGGAATATCAAACATACCGCATGTTGCTGCTACCACCACTAAACTAGCTCTAGGAACTCCTGCAATACCTTTACTGGTTAGCATTAGTACTAATAACATGGTCATTTGAGTACCTAAATCTAAATTAATTCCATAAGCTTGCGCAATAAAAATACTTGCAAAAGTCATATACATCATACTTCCATCAAGGTTGAATGAATAACCTAATGGTAACATAAAGGATACGATTCTGTCTTTAACACCAAAACGCTCCAACTCCTCAGTTAATTTAGGAAAAACAGCTTCGCTACTTGTGGTACCAAAAGCAATGATAAGTGGTCCAACAATTCTCTTGAGTAAAATTGACATTCTACTTTTTAGAAAAATAAAACCAATCGCAATTAAAACTACCCAAAGAGATGAAATTCCAATCAAAAATGAACCGAAAAACTTAAAATAAGTAATCGCTAATTCTTGAAAATCACGCACTGCAAATACGCCTGCAATAGCACCAAAAACACCAATTGGCGCAAATTTCATTACGTAATTTACCATTTTCAAAACGATGTGCGATATTTTATCAAACACATTAATAACTGGCTTAACATAATCACCTAACGACGCAGCGGCTAAACCAAAAAATATAGAAAAGATTACAATTTGCAAAATTTCATTGGTTGCCATCGCCTCAAAAATACTTTTAGGAACAATATGTTCTATAAAGTTATCAAAAGAAATATTTTGAGTTTTTGCAGTTACGTCAGCTACTGAACCTAACTCCATATCTGATAAATTCAAACCAACTCCTGGCTCGAGAATATTAACAAAAAACAAACCCAAAAGCAATGACACAAAAGAAGCCGTAAAGAACCATCCCATAGCTTTACCTCCAATACGACCCACTGCTTTGATATCTCCTAATTTAGCAATACCAACTACAAGAGTGGTAAAAACAAGCGGAGCTATAATCATTTGAACCAAACGAATAAAAACAGTTGCTAAAATTTTAATTTTAGCACTGAAACTTTGAGCAGTCTCTGCATCGAAAGAATTATGAATTGTGATTCCTAAAATTGCCCCGAGAACCATGGCAATTAAAATTTGCCCCGTCAAACCTGAAAAAAAAGATGTTTTTTTTGTGGTATTAGTATCCATTAAAAAAAATTAAAAAGTTAAAATAAAAAAAAGATTTCAAAAATCAGACTACTCCGCTATGAAGATTATCCAAACATTTCAATTTGAAATCAAAAATTAATAGGTTTTATTTATCAAATAAAAGTCAGCCAAAACGATGGCTGCCATTGCCTCTACGATAGGAACAGCACGAGGTACAACGCAAGGATCATGACGACCTTTCCCAGTCATCTCAGTAATCTCACCTTTGTTATCTAATGACTCTTGTTTTTGCATTATAGTTGCAACGGGCTTGAAAGCTACATTAAAATAAATATCCATCCCATTACTTATTCCTCCCTGAATACCACCTGATCGATTGGTTTTGGTAGTACCATCAGCGTGATATAAATCATTGTGCTCACTGCCTTTCATTACTGCCCCTTCAAAGCCACTGCCATACTCAAATCCTTTAACTGCATTAATAGACAACATGGCTTTACCAAGCTCAGCATGTAATTTGTCGAATACAGGCTCACCTAATCCTACAGGAACGTTTTTAATGACACAAGTAACCACACCACCAACTGTATCTCCTTGCTTACGAATTTCTTTAATGTAAGCTTCCATTTCTGCAGCTGTAACAACATCAGGACAGCGCACAGGATTACTTTCAATTAAACCAAAATCTAAATCTTGGTAAGGAATACCTAATTTAATAGGCCCCACTGCCGAAACATAGGCATGAATTTGAATTTCATGTAACATTTGTTTCGCAATTGCACCTGCCACTACTCTACTAGCCGTTTCACGCGCTGAACTTCGACCACCTCCACGGTAATCACGGAAACCATACTTTTGATCATACACATAATCTGCATGGCTCGGACGGTAATTATCTTTTATATGAGAGTAATCATCTGATTTTTGGTTGGTATTTGGAATAATGAAACCAATAGGTGTGCCCGTAGTTTTACCTTCAAAAACGCCTGATAAAAACTGAACAGCATCTGGCTCTTTTCTTTGTGTTACAATGGCAGACTGACCCGGTTTTCTGCGGGCCATTTCTGTTTGTATTGCTTCAAAATCTAGAGTGATTCCTGGTGGACATCCGTCAATGATTCCGCCCAAAGCTTCACCATGTGATTCACCAAAAGTGGTTATTTTAAATAAAGTTCCGTAGCTATTTCCCGCCATTTTAGTTAGTTTTTAACAAAAATACCATTTTACTTCTAAGTGCAAAAGATAAAGGTTTAAACTTTCAAGAAAAAGAGACAAATGATACGTAATTGACACTTAATATATTTGAAATGTTATATTTTAATCATAAAGATAGGTTAACAGATTTTTTCACTGCGACTCTTAAAAAAATTTAAAGTTAAAGTTGTACACTTTAAATTACCAATTTTACAAATCAAGTAAATTCATTCTAAAGATTATGTAAGCAATAGTCAAAATAGTATAACAAAACGCAGTAGTCTTTTACTATCTTTGGATCAACAAAATAAAACATTAAAAATCATTTTATGAAAAAGATTATTTTATCGGCAATCTTGCTAGTTGGATTAGCATTTACTGCACAGGCACAAGATATTTCAAAAAACGCATTAGGTTTACGTTTAGGTGACAATGATGGTTTTGGTGGAGAAATATCATACCAAAGAGGCTTGGGTGATAACAATAGATTAGAATTGGATTTGGGCTTTAGAAACAACGATGACTTCGATGCTTTTAAACTTACAGGTTTATACCAATGGGTTTGGAATATTGATGGTGGATTCAATTGGTATGCTGGTGTTGGTGGTGGACTTGGATCTTGGAATAACAATCGATTTGATGATAACGGTACTTTCCTATTTGCAGCAGGTGACTTAGGAATTGAGTACAATTTTGAAGAAGCTCCAATTCAATTAGCACTTGACATTCGTCCAGAATTATATTTTAACTCTGACGGATACAGAACAAACAATTTTGGTCCTGATTTAGCTTTGAGCATTCGCTACAGATTTTAATAAAATAGACAACAAAAACTCAAAAGGCCATTCTTTAATTAGAATGGCCTTTTTTTTATTTAAAAATAATTTCTTTTTTAGAATTAATTTTCAAAACGCAAAACGGATTTGTTAAAGCTTGGGTGACATTAGCTCTCGGTTCAGGTGTGTATTCTTTGACGGTAACTATTACATTGCTATCCGTTTCTGTAACACTCTCCACTCCTATTGCATATCCTCCACTAGATTTTTCACCCATGTTTAAAATAACAAAATTCGATTTTTGAACATCCTCAGGAGTTATCCTATTTTTTAAGTTTTCATCATTTTGTAACATCGCTATTTCATTGGGTGCTGAAAGGATTTCAAAAAAACGAATTGCAGCACCACCATAACTTTGTTGCGTTAGTACTTCATAAAGAGAACTCGAGCTTTGATTTTTAGTACTTGTAGCTCCACAAGAAAAAAGTACAATTGCAAGAAACGGAACTACTATTTTTTTCATGAGTTATATTAAATTTTATTTGTATTTATTTATTGCTTTTTCGTACATCGCTTCGTATAAAGGTAAAATATTCTTAATATCAAATTGCTGCGCTACTTGTAAAGCATTCTCCTTAAAGCTAGCGAGTGTTGCGTCATCTGTGAGGATTTTCAAGGCATTAGCAGCCATTTCATTCGTATTTCCTACATCACTCAAATAACCCGAAATTCCTTCAAAATTAACTTCAGGTAATCCTCCAGAATTACTAGAAATGACCGGTACACTACAAGCCATAGCCTCAAGAGCAGCTAGACCAAAGCTTTCTGTTTGTGATGGTAACAAAAACAAATCGGTGAAGCACAAAATTTTATCAATTTCATTACTATTTCCAAAAAAAATTACTTTGTCTGCAATACCTAATTCTTGACACAGCTGTTCCGCTTTTTCTCTTTCAGGACCATCACCTACCATCATTAACTTAGCAGGAATTTGTTTTTGGATACTATAAAAGACTTTTACAACATCCGGAATACGTTTTACTTTCCTAAAATTACTGATGTGTGTAATTATTCGTTCGTTACTGCTTGCCATTACTGAACGTTGGCAAGGCATACTTCCGTCTTTTACTGTCTTATCTAGTTCGATAAAATTAGGAATAACTTCAATTTCATTTTTAATATTAAAAAGCTTCAAAGTGTCATCTTTTAAACTTTGTGAAACTGAAGTAACCACATCTGACTTATTGATACTAAATGTCACCGCAGGCTTGTAAAAAGGGTGATTTCCAACCAATGTAATATCAGTACCGTGTAAAGTAGTTACCATCGGAATGTTAATCCCTTCATCTTTAAGTATTTGCTTAGCCATATAACCCGCATAGGCATGCGGAATTGCATAGTGCACGTGCAATAATTCAATATTGTGTAACTTGACCATATCAACCAACTTGCTTGACAAAGCCAATTCATAAGGCTGATAATGGAACAATGGATATTCAGGAACATTTACTTCGTGGTAATGTACATTGGGACTTAAAAGCGCTAAACGCACAGGTTGCCTATAGGTAATAAAATGAATTTCGTGGCCACGTCGAGCCAATTCTAAACCCAACTCAGTGGCAACAACGCCACTACCACCAAAAGTAGGATAACAAACAATTGCAATTTTCATGTATGTAATTTAATAGCACGAATGTACTAAAAATTGAAATGGCAATATCGATTTACAGTCTTAAATAGCTCTTAAAAAAGTAATCTTCACAATTCGATAACGTATTGAGTTAATCGAATGAAAAACAAAAAGCTTAGATAAAAAAAACAGCAACCTACATTTTTTCAAAAGTAAGTTACTGCCAAAATCCTAATATGTACCCTTAGTGTGAACTAAAGTTACCCATATATTTTTTATTTTGTTCAATTTAAAAAAAGCGGCTATGCCAGCTGTCAGCTGCTGCAACTTCCCATGACTCGTTAAACTCATGCACGTTGTTTACCAAATTATTGAAGACAATAGTATTCTCGGTAACTGCTTTATCTTTTACCATTTTCTTAAAATCGATCAATGTTTTGTGTGCAATATGCTCACCAAGCTTAAAAGTGACATTCATTTTATCTAGTAAATCGACATTGTACTTTTTTTCAAGGCTTTGAATAAATTCAACAGATGCGTCGATAGAACATCCAGTCGCGATTTGTACCTCTTGATTTACCGCAAGAATGATAAATCTATTGTATTTTAATTGGTACGACGCTTCTAAACTTGTGCCATGTGCTGCCCATCCTTCTAAAAAAGACTGAACTGCTGTTTCAATTTCAGCAAATTCCGCGTCTGAAAACTTTCTGTTAGCTTGGTAAATCCAAATTCGAGATTCTTCTGGTAAATTTTCAAAAGGAACGTACATAATTTTTGTTTTATGATAGAAACAGGAACATTTACTGTTTTTCTATATTGTTTATAATTTTGAAATAGCGAAATTCATTTGTTTGCACATCGAAAAGTTCTACGTCATTGTAACTGATCTTCAC
>CAZMHK010000020.1:0-32144 GCA_964566045.1 uncultured Flavobacterium sp. | reverse complement strand
AATAGCTTTGTTTACTTAACTAAAAAACTAATTAAAATGAAAAAAACTAACAATAAGCAATTGCTTTTTGTGATTCCTGCAATGATGGCTTTTGCAGTGGGTCAAGCCCAAAGTAATCCTGCGGCTAAGGAGCCAGGGATTAATGTGAATTACATGGACAAAAAAGTGAAACCAAGTAACGATTTCTTTCGTTACGTAAACGGAACTTGGTTAGACAACACTGCCATTCCAGCTGATAGAACCCGTTGGGGAAGTTTTGATGAATTACGTCAAAGAACAGATGCGGATGCGTTAGCTATTTTAAAAGAAGCAGCTACAAACCCAAAGTACAAATCAAATACCGATCAAGGTAAAGCGATTAATTTGTACAAGTCTATTTTGGACACCGTTGGTCGTAACAAAATGGGAATTGCGCCATTAAAACCTTTTCTTAAAAAAATTGATGCGGTTAAAAATGCTAAAGATCTTGAAGCCTTACTAATCGAAATGGAGCCAATCGGTGGTATTGGATTCGTGGGTGCGGGCGTTGGTACCGATGCTAAAAACAGCAGCCGTAATGTAATCAATGTAGGTCCAGGTGGAGTAGGTTTGCCAGACAGAGATTATTACGTTTCTGAAGATGCCGATTCTAAAGAAAAACGTGCAAAATACGTGCTTCACGTTGCTAAAATGTTACAATTTCTTGGCGATAAGCCAGCGGTAGCAGAAGCAAATGCGGATAAAATTTTAGCGCTTGAAATTGCCATGTCTAAACCAAGATTAGACAGAGTAGAGCGCAGAGACCGTCGTAAGTCATACAACCCAATGACTTTGGCTGAGTTGAGTAAACTAACGCCATCAATTAACTGGAATAATTATTTTACTAAAATTGGTTTGGCAAAAGTGGATACCGTAATTGTATCACAACCTAAATACATGGTGGCACTTGAAACGATGTTGAAAGAAAACAAAGTGGACGAGTGGAAAGCCTACATGCGTTGGAGCTTATTAAACAGAGCTTCAAGCCAATTGTCTACCGATATTGAAAACGCTAACTTTGAGTTTTACGGAAAAACCTTAACGGGTGCGGTAAGCCAAAGACCACGTGACGAAAGAGCGTTGCAAACTATCAATGGTGCTGTAGGTGAAGCTTTAGGAAAATTATACGTTGAGAAAAAATTCCCAGCTGAGGCTAAAGCCAAAGCAGAAAAAATGATCAAAAACATTTTCCGTGCTTTCGAAAACAGAATCAATAACTTGTCTTGGATGTCGGCTGAAACTAAGGTAAGCGCCTTGGCTAAATTGAATAAATCCAGAATCAAAATTGGATATCCTGACAAGTGGAAAGATTATTCTGCTTTAACTATCAAGAGTCCAGAAGAAGGCGGAAGCTACTTTGAAAATGCGTTGAGCATGGCCAAATGGCGTTTTCAAGAAAACATTGCTGAGTTAAACAAACCAGTTGATAAAGAGCGTTGGGGCATGTCACCACAAACGGTAAATGCGTATTACAACCCATCAAATAATGAGATTGTTTTCCCAGCAGCTATCCTACAACCACCGTTTTACAACTACCAAGCTGATGAAGCTGTGAATTATGGCGGAATTGGTGGCGTTATTGGTCACGAAATTTCACATGGTTTTGACGATTCAGGATCACGTTACAACGCTGACGGAAACTTAGTTGACTGGTGGACTGCTGACGATTTAAAACAATTCACAGCTTTAACAGGAGCTTTAGCGGCACAATACAGCGCTTTGGAGCCATTACCAGGAACTTTTGTAGATGGTAAATTTACCTTGGGTGAAAACATTGGTGATTTAGGTGGTGTAAATGCAGCTTATGACGGTTTACAATTGTACTTGAAAGAAAACGGAAATCCAGGCTTGATTGATGGTTACACGCCTGAGCAGCGTTTCTTCATTTCTTGGTCAACGATCTGGCGTTCTAAAATGCGTGATGAGGCCTTGAAAAACCAAGTAAAAACCGATCCGCACTCTCCAGGAATGTACCGTGCGTATGTGCCTTTGCAAAACATCGATACTTTTTATCAAGCTTTTGATATTAAAGAAAATGACGGGATGTACATTGCACCTGAAAAACGTGTGAGAATCTGGTAATTCAGTATGTTATAAATGCAAAACCCATTCGTTAAGTCGAATGGGTTTTTTTATGCTTAAAAGTCAAATTTTAAGGAGTGGAAAGCTGTTGTTTTTTAGGAGCAGCACTTTTTTGCTCCGTACACTACTTGTCCCGCTGTACGCTATATTTTGCTGTGCAGTCCCGAGGTGTCGGGACTTCCACAGCAAGGATGCCGCTTCCATCGGGGCTACGATAGTTCGTTTTATTTTCATTACAAAATCAGCAAATAGAATCTTGACATTTCAAGCGCAGCCGAGAACAAATATTGTATTTGACTACGCTTGATGTGACGGCTATTTTTCTTCTTGGTTAATTGCAAACACCTAACCAGTTTCAAACACCTAACCAGTTTCAAACACCTGTTAGGTGTCACCGCTAAAGTACCAAAGGGTTTTCTTCGTTTATTTTGTATGGTTTTTTTGCAAGGTGCTCGGGTTTAGTTACCTACTGAAAACGGACACGATTTTCATAGCCCTGATGGTAGCGGAAATCCTGCTGTGCTAGTCCCGAATCTTCGGGATGGCACAGGAGATTGTAGCGTACAGCAGGACAAAACGACTTGGTAAGATAGACACCTGCTCCTAAAATCAAGAATTAGTGTTTTGAATTTTGATGGTTTTATTCTTTTGCGCGTGCTTTTCGCAAGGAGTAATTTACCAAGTACAAACCGAATAAAGTAACGCTGCCGCCTGTGGCTATGGCTGCATTTAGGGTTTCGCCAAAAATCAAAGCTCCCAACAACACAGCGATAATTGGGTTAATGTACGAGTAAACACTACTGATGGCTGCTGGTAAGTTTTGCAACGCATAAATAAAGGCGATAAAAGTAAGTACCGAGCCAAAAACAACCAAGTACGCAATTGACCACCAAGATATTGCCGGTATTTCAGCTAGGTTTACAGCGGTTCCGGTGGCGCCGTTGTAGGCAAAAAGCAAAATGCTGGACAAAAACATTTGAATTCCCAAGCTAAAATAAGGGTTAAAACTGGCGGCTTTTTGTTTGGTATACAAAGTACCAAAGGCCCAAGTAATGGTTGAAATAACCGAAATGATAATCCCAAAACGGAAATCAGGAATTAAAAAATCGGCTAAATGATCGTAAAAAATGACACATACGCCACTAAAACTAATCAACAAACCAAGAATTGAGAACTTAGATAAACGTTCTCCTTGAAAAAAGGAAATAATGACAATCCACAACGGGACACACGCACCAATGATAGCGCCCAAGCCGCTGCTGATGTACTTGACACCCCAAGTGCTTAGTGCGTTGCTCAAAACGAAGTTTAAAATACTGAGTATGGCAATCGTTTTCCATTGCTTTCCTTTGGGCCAAGGCGTTTTTTTGAACAAGAAAAAGGAAATGTAAATGATTCCGCCCAAAAATTGCCTGATAGCTACTAGTTGCAAAGCGGGCATGTGTTTTACGCCTTCTTTGGAAGCAATCCAGGTGGTTCCCCAAAAAAAACTTATCCAGCACAAAGCCAGAATTGGCAAGCCAATGGTGCTTAATTTTGACGAAACGGCATTCTTAATTTTGGTTTTCACTTCACAAGTTTGGTTGTGCAAAAGTATACTTTAAAATGCTTTCTAGCTCGTCGGTTCCTATTATTTTTTGGTCGGACCCACCTTCGTTTACAAATTGTGGCGGAGCCAAATCATATTCTAATGCTTTTTGAGTGTAATAGTCTTTTCGGCTAGGATGCGCAGGTGCTGCGGCGTTCCAAGTTTGTGCCCACAAGTTGTTTTTTAGGATGGTTTTTATGATTCCGATACAATCTTCTAAATGAATTAAATTAACCGGCGCATCTGGATTGGGTACTTGTTGGCGATCGGATAAAAAATGTATCGGATGTCGGTTGCCACCAATCAATCCGCCAAAACGAAGTACAGTGGTTTTGAAACGCGTATTGCTGTGCAAAAGTTGCTCGGTTTCCCAAAGTTGTTTGCCACTTTCGGTATCAGGATCAGGGGCAGTATCTGGAGTAACGAGGCCTTGAAAGTCGTTAAACACTGATGTTGAGCTGACGAATAGGACATTTTCTATTGTTGATTGCTCAATAAAAGGAATCAATTGATTGATTTTGGCAACAAAGTTCTCGCTCTCCGTGCTGCGCAATTTCGGCGGGATATCAATGAGTAAAGTAGTTGACCCGTCGAGAAAATTGGCGATAGGTCCCGTTATTACATTCTCGGAGAGTTGTATCGAGTAGGGTTTAATTTGCGCTTCGGCTAAAATGGCTTCTTTTTCAGTAGTTGTGGTAGAGCCTTTTATAGCGTAGCCTTCTGCAATCAGTGCTTTCGCCAAAGGCAGTCCGAGCCATCCACAACCTAATATGCTAATTTGTTTCATTGTTTTTATAACCTATTTGCTTGCGTACTTTTTGTGTAGTTTCTTTTTCTTCTTTTTCGATGAGGTAATTTAAGGCTTCATACACATCGCTGAATTTCTTATCGTATTTTGCTTCTATTTCAAGCATTCTTTCATTGAATTCTTTGTGCTCTATTGCATATTTTCGCATGTGGACAAAGGTACGCATGATAGCAATATTAACGTTTATTGCAACATCAGAATTTAAAATGCCGCTGAGCATAGCTATTCCTTGTTCTGTAAAAGCATACGGATTGTATTTTCTATGCTTGCCCCGTCCGTTTTCATTTAAGGTCACAATTTGTGACCTTAAAGAAGCATGTTCCGAATCGGTTAATTGAAAAATAAAATCACTAGGAAAGCGCTTGCTGTTTCTTTTTACGGCTTGGTTTAGGACTTTGGTTTCTACTTCATAGAGTGCTGCAAGATCATAGTCAAGAATAACGTTTTGTCCCTGAATGACGTGAATCATTGTTTGTAAAGTCTTTAGCTGCATTTGATTTAAAAGTTTTTTGAAATTGTTCCTTTTAAAGTATCACCTTTAATTTTCACTACTTGTCGATAAGGCCGAATAACTGATGTTTTTTCGCTTGGAACAATTGCTACGGGAGTAACTTTAATTTTTTGCTTAATCACCACAGCATCGGTTAATACAAACGGAGTAGGCATCATCCAGTTTTCTCTTTTCGGGATTTGAAATAGCGGATTGCTAATCAAATCAAAGGAACTTTCTAGCAACTCCATGTCGAAAGGGACATTGGTATCAAAATTAAATTTCAGCACCAAAGGCGCATTGTTTACCACATAATAGCGCAACAAGTTAGATCCTTTTCTGCGGTATTCGCCTGCCGAATTATTACTTTCGACGGTACGATTAGCTTTGAAATTATAGATTTTCATCTTTTCATTAGCAAAAATATCGTAGCGGTTTACTTTTCTGTTTGGCGTAATTTGTAGTGCTACGAATCTTTTCGAGCCAACTATTCGGTCTTCTAAAAATACGATCGATGGTTCTTTCAAAGCTACTTTCGGTGCTGGTGCAGTACAACTAAAACCAGAATTGTATTTGCTTGTGAGTGAATTAATCGTGTTGCTACTGGCAGCTTTGGGTTGGTTGCCAAGAACACTCTTTGTCCACCTGTCTAAATTGGTGTCGTAGGTTGCCCAATTGGCTTGTTTGGTGTCAGCATCAAACACGTAAACCAAACTGTTTGATTTGGCTTTGCCTAATTCGTAGCTAGAGTTGAAATCTGCTTTCGCAAAAAAGCCGATTGCAATCACATAAAATAAAACTGCCCACCAACCTTTTTTGGTATACGAACCAAAAACGGGTAGGAGCAAAACAAAAGTTAGTACGGTGAGGATGGCGCTTCCAAAAAGTATCTTTAAACCAAGACCAACCGGAAACATTTGTATGAACGGAACCAAAAGTAGAAGCGCAGGAATACTTAGTAAAACGTTTAAAGTAATTCTTGATTTTTGTATGACCACAAATGCTGTTAATGCTAATAGAGCAAAGTACACAGGAATGATCAAAAATCCGGCTCCAGGTAGGAAAAAAACAAGTGCGAAATTAATAATGATCCACAAGAATAGTGGTGCAACCAAATGATTCATGGTTATTTTTCGCTCGGAGAAAAAGTGGTAGAAGGTAAAACTTATGGCAAGAGTAAGTGCCATAAAAGCGGCTATGTAATCATGACCGTTGTAGGTAAAGCCATTGAGTAGATCGTTGTACTGCGGATAAAATAACAGTAGACTTTTCCACCCTAAAAAAGTTAGTAAACCAGCGGTAAGTAAGCTTCCAAATAACGGAATACATCCTTTTGCGATTTCTCGAAATGAAAGCAATCGTTTTGCCTTACCTATAAAAAGCATAAAAACTAGCCATATTGCTGCAAAAACAACCAAAGGTATATTCCAGCTAAACGGGTAGTGAATGAAGGTGTACGGAATACTAAAATAAACATGGTCGTTTGTACTTTTGGTGGCTTCAAGATTTGCGTTTGAAAAATAATTTAGCAACGGCATCAAATACGTTCCTTGGTGCGCCAGTGTATTTTGGTTCAAATGCGCCACATCGTCTTGAGCGGTATGGTAGTTAAAATGATCGTCAATAAAAGCAAAGTTAAAACCTTGAATTTTGCCTTGCTCTCTAAATACTGTTAGATCGGTATCGTTCGGCAACATTTTGTAAATGCTGTACATTAAGGAGTTGGATACTGGATATTTTGTTTTTGCTTCCGCAAAAGCCTTGACCATGCCTTCATTGCCTGCGGTAGTTTCCATCAACATATAGCTTGGTCCTGACGAGCCGCGCGCTTCAAAATTTAGAACAAGGCCTACTTCCTTAGCCCATTGATGTTGGGTTACAAAAAGAGCTGCGCCATTTAATCCGAGTTCTTCGGCATCGGTAAACAAGATAATAATGTCGTTTTTATGTGGTGTTTTGGCATATTGAAACGCTCGAACACTTTCTAAAATAGTAGCTACGCCTGACCCCGCATCGCTCGCGCCGGGAGAGTAGGAGTGTGGCGCACTGTCGTAATGGGATAACAAAACCAACGCTTTATCAGAGTTGCTTCCTTTAATTCGGGCTAAAATGTTTTTTGATTGAACCAAGAGTCCATTATCGTTCAAGGTGTAGCCTTGTTGTGTGCTTGTGGTGAGTCCGAGGTTGCGTAATTCTTGTACAAGATAATTGGCAACGTTGTCATGATTGCTTGAGCCTACATAATGCGGTTTTTGAGCAATAGCTTTGATGTGTTGCAAAGCTCTTTTGGTAGAGAACTCAGCAAAAGGTTCTTCTTCTTCACCTGTCCATTGTGGCATTAAGCTAAAAAATAGCAGTGCAATAACGCCTGCGATGACTATGGCGCTGAAAAGTGGTGAGTAGTTTTTTTTCATGGTTGGTTAGAGTGTTTTGGAAAGTGGTATTTAGATATCTTTTTTAACTAGCATATAATAATCATTGTCTAAAACCATGTATCCCTGATCGTACAAAAAGTAGTAGGTGTTTCCGGTTTTGGTGTTTAATATCGAGGTAAAAAAATCGAAATCAAATCCTTTGCTAAGGAGTTTGGCTCGAGTGGTTTTTGATTTACCTTCGGTATTGAGTTCAGATAGAATGCGGTAATTTTTGCGCAACTTGTTGTTGATGTTGCGCATGTAATTGGTACTGTCCTTATTGATTTTGTTATTGTAGGCATTTCTGCAGCCGTCGCTACAAAACTTTTTGTCTTCGCGACCCACAATTTTTTCGCCACATTCTAAACAGGTTTTTGTCATGGATTTATTTTTTTGATGTCGTATAAATCAGTTCTTCTGTCTTTCAGGATGCGTACGCTTCCGTGTTCGTGTAATTCTTTTAGTAGGTCTAAATCAACATCTACAATCAAGGTCATTTCAGTATTTGGAGTAGCCTCTGCTTTGATTCCGTTACTCGGAAAGGCAAAGTCAGATGGCGTAAACACAGCTGATTGCGCGTACTGAATGTCCATGTTGTTTACTTTTGGTAAATTACCCACACATCCGGCAATGGCCACATAGCATTCGTTTTCAATAGCACGTGCTTGCGCACAATGTTTTACGCGCGTATAGGCATTTTGGGTATCGGTTAAAAAAGGTACAAACAAAATATTCATTCCTTCATCGGCAAGTAATCGGGACAATTCCGGAAACTCGACATCGTAACAAATTACAATTCCGATTTTTCCGCAGTCGGTATCAAAAGTTTTAATTTGTGATCCGCCTGTCATGCCCCAATGTTGCACTTCGTTTGGCGTTACGTGAATTTTGGCGTACATCTCTGAGGTTCCATCTCGTTTGCAGAGGAAACCTACATTGTAAAGTGTGCCATTTTCAAGGTAAGGCATGCTTCCAGTAATAATATTGATATTGTAGGATATAGCCAATTCTTTGAATCGTTTATGAATAGGCTCGGTGTGTTTGGCTAGTTCGCGAATTGCTTCCGCCTCTGATAAGTGGTTGTAATCAGCCATCAACGGTGCTGTAAACAGTTCTGGAAAAAGTGCAAAATCACTTCCATAACCAGAAACCACGTCTACAAAAAACTCACATTGTTCAAATAAGGCTTCCAAATTATTCAGTTGACGCATTTGCCATTGTACAAGTCCAAGACGAATTACCGTTTTTTCTAAGTTGATCAGTTTTGGGCTTTTGTCAAAATAAATGTTGTTCCACTCCAGTAAAACGGCAAATTCTTTGGAGTCGGTATCGCCTTCAAGATAGTTTTTCATGACTTTCAGCACGTGAAAATCATTACTTAATTGAAATGAAAGCACAGAGTCATGCAATTCTTTTCGTTTTACTTTTTCAATATAATCTTTAGGCGATAAGGTTTCAGAATGTTGCCCGTAATTAGGGATGCGTCCGGCAAAAACAATAGCCTTCAGGTTAAGTTGTTCGCACAATTCCTTACGCGCATCGTATAGGCGACGACCTAAACGTAAACCTCTATAATTGGGGTGAATAAAAACATCAATACCATACAAAACTTCTCCTTTTGGATTGTGTGTGGAAAAAGTATACTTACCAGTGATGTCAGAGTAATTATGATTTTTATCGACTAAGTTTTCATCAACAATCAACGAAAGCGCAGAGCCAACTACCTTGCCATCTACCAAAATAACCAACTGTCCTTCGGGAAATAGATTTAGTAATTTTTCGATGTGATGCTCTCTCCAGTAGGATCCGGTCATTTCTGGATACGATTCGACCATTGAATTTTTGAGTTCTTTATAGTCCTCAAATTTCAAATTTCGGAGTTCTACTTTGTTGATTGCTGCTTGCATAATAAATTGATTTTCAACAAATATAATTAAAAAATTTGCCATTTACAAACGTTTACAAATAGTTACAACCGAAAGTAAGTAGTTAGCAACCGAATAATTTTTGATAGTCACCACATCTTTGCACTGTCGATTTGAAACAAGATCGAGATACAAACAAATAAACACTAATATTTAAATTTACACGCCATGAAAAACAGAGTACAATTAATCGGAAGAGTAGGTCAAGATCCAGAAGTTAAAACTTTAGAAGGAGGAAAAAAACTAGCCAACGTAAGTATCGCCACGAATGATGTTTATTACAAAGAAAACGGGGATAAGGTAGAGCAAACCGAGTGGCACCGCGTTACTGCTTGGGGTAAAACAGCTGATTTAATAGAGAAATATGTTACCAAAGGAAAAGAAATTGGTATAGAAGGAAAGCTGGTACACAGAAGCTACGAAGATAAAAACGGTGAAAAACGATACATCACTGAAATTGTAGCTAACGAATTGCTTTTGCTAAGTAAATAATTCTAGTAAATAGTTAGAAAGAACGGGATGTCTCAATGCAGATGTCCCCTTTTTTTGTTTTTAAAAAATAGATTTGGCAACTCGATACGTATTGGCGTGCGCCTCAATAATGGTTTTAATTTCTGGAGAATAACCGCCACCCATTGATACTTGCACGGGAATTTGATGTTTGGCACAGAGTTCGAAAACAATTTCGTCTCGATTTTTGCAGCCCTCTATCGTGCAGCCTAGTTTGCCTAATTTGTCTGTATGTAAAATATCAACGCCTGCCAGATAAAATATAAAATCGGGTTTTTGTTCCTCTATTAAACGCGGAATCACCTCAGCAATTGTTTCTAAGAAAACAGCATCGGTGGTATGATCCTCAAAAGCGATATCCAGATCGGAGATTTCTTTTTTAAATGGATAATTGGTTTTGCCATGCGTAGAAAAGGTAAAAACCTTTGGGTTATTCTGGAAGATAGCAGCAGTTCCGTTGCCTTGATGGACATCCAAATCAATGATTAGGATTTTTTTTGCCAGCTTTTTATTCAGTAAATAGTGTGCCGCAATAGCTTGGTCGTTTAGTAAACAAAAAGCTTCGCCATGTCCGGGAAATGCATGATGTGTTCCGCCAGCAATGTTAAATGCAATTTTGTGTTCAAATGCTTTTACAGCGCCCGTGACCGTACCTTGTGCAATGGTTAGTTCACGTTCAACTAATTCTTTTGAAAGTGGAAAACCAATTTTTCGAGCAGCCCGTGGGTTAATTTCTAAGGCTATTAAATTGTGAACATATTCTTGTTCATGAGCCGCAAGAACAAGTTCGATGGCGCAAGCAGTAGGTTCAAAATAATCAGTGGCTACTGCGGTGCCTTCATGCAATAATTGTTGAGGTAGTAATTCGTATTTCAGCATCGGAAAACGGTGTCCGTCTGGTAACGGATGCTGGTATATGGGGTGAAAAGCTATTGGGAGCATAGATTAATAATCAAAACCATCAATGAATTTTCTCAAGACTATTTGCTTTGCAACAGGATCATAGTAGCTCAAGATGTAAAAGTTTTTAAAAGGAAAGTAATAGCTGTATTTTATGTTTTGATTGTCAGATTTAAATTGGGCGATTTTATCTATAAAAAGTGGTTGCTTGATTGGTTCAATTTGTTTGAAAGTAGAATCGAATACAACATCCACCATGCTCTGTTGAACAGTATAATCTCCAGAATTACCGCGAGAAAAATTTTGCATAGCCACTAGTTCAGAAAACACATCATTACTATTACTTCTGTATTGCAAGCCGCCAAACGAAGCTAGATATTTTCCTTTGAAATTATAAATAGACATACCTAAATCCGAATATAAAATGTTTTGAATAAATTTCTTCGCTGTTTTAATAGTCGTAGGTGAACCGTTCCCTATTATTTTGTAAAATGGAGTAGTAAAAGGACTAGGATGAACGATATCAATGGTGTAATTTTTAATACTGGATTTGTCTTGATATTTGATAAATTGAATCTCCATGGCGCTGCTATTGGCAGACATAGTTATTAAATTGTTTTCAAATAATAAAGAATTTGACCTTTTGACAATAGGTAAGTTACTGTTTTTAATAACAGTTTTTTCAATTGAGAAAGTGTTTAAATCGATTTCATATACCGAAGTTAAGGCAAGAGCGTGGTCAAATGTTATAAATAATTTGTTGTTTTTGATGTAATATTTTACTTTCTGACTAGTATCAAAAATAGAATTAAATCCTTTATTTTCTATTTTGGTTAACCCGAATTCATCTAGTACATTGGTGAGAGTGGGTTTTTTAACGGAGTTGATTTCAACAGAGAATGATTCAAAGTCAAGTTGTTTCTTGAGTACGTTGTTTCCTTCTAATTTTATTAACTGTAAAGAATTTTCGTTCTTGCTTTTTGTAATGAAGTAAAAATTCCCGTTTTCAGAAAACTCCGTGTAAATACTTTCCTCTTTTAAATTCAAGCCCAAATCTTTAATTGGAGTGGTTTTAGTTGCGAAATTATATTCGACTGAAACAACTCTACTAAGATCTTCTGTGGCAAAATACACTAAGGGGTTATTGTTTTCAAGATAACTTATACCTATCAGACTGCGAAAATTAAAAGGTTTTTTTACCGTTAAACTATCTCTAAAAAAAATGCTATTATTAAATCTTGCTCCAAAAATTTTTTCTTTATCTGCAGCAAAAATGTAAATTTCGTTGGTTTTTGGATTTATATTGCTGGCTATTTGGTGAAAATCTGGATTCTTTTTAAGGTCAAGAGGAACATCACTTAACTTAACTTGGCAAAAAGAAGCAATGCCAAAAAGAAGAAAATATAAAAGTAAACTTTTTTTCATTGACGTGGTTTTAACTCAAATGTAATTTAAAAGCAATAAGGTTCACGTTAAAGAAAGTATAAACATTTATAAAAAATCATCAGTATTACATGTTATCGATCTAACAATCGTTGTAATTCGGCCGCAAATTGACCAAGATGCATGCCATCAATTAAACCGTGATGCACGTGTATGCTCATGGGCATAGTTCGTTTACCATCAGGGTGAATAGTCATTTTTCCGAATGAAATTTTAGGACAACTGTCAGGAAATTGATAGTTGCGTGCATGAGATAAGGAGGTGAAATCCAACCATGGGATGGCTGAAAAATGAATCACATTATCATCAGAAAAAGTACGTGTAAACAATCCTGTAGTGTGCTGAATACGCTCTATTTCGGCTAATGCATTTTGGTTAAAAATAGTGTAATCTGCATTGTATGGCATTAATGAAAATCCAAAAGTACCATCTTCACGGCCAACAGTTGCTGAGGCATCAATGCGATCCCAGATGTAAATTTCATCTCCAGCGATTCGGTATCTAAAACAATCAAAATGATTGACTGCTGCCAGTGTTTTGTGTAAATAATAAGTAAAAAAAGACATCTGTTTTTCTTTTGCCACGGCATAAGCTTTACTGCAGTCTATGGTAACTGTTGCCCCATAAAAAGGTTCGTCAAACTCTTTAAAGAATAAAAAATGTTCTTTTCTATTCCAGTTTTCAAGATCTAAAAGTCTTTTCACAATAGTGTAATTTTGGTAGCAAAAATAGCTTTATTTTTTATTGAAAAATAGTCTTGGCTTAGGGATATAAACAAAAAAAGCCCTAGAAATTTTCTAGGGCTCTTGATATAATTGTTTGGAGAATTATTTTACTCTGAAAGTAACTCTTCTAACTAATTTTCTAGCTTCGTCTGAATCTTTTTGTACAGAAGAATCTTCACCTGCAGGAACAACGTTTAATCTAGCAGCATCAATGTTAGCTTTTACTAAAACATTTTTCACAGCATTTGCTCTAGCTGTAGATAATTTGTCATTGTACTCAGATCTACCCAATTCGTCAGCATGTCCGATGATGTCAACAGATGCAGATGGGTTGTTTCTTAAGTAAGTCAAAATGAAATCGATTCCTTCAGTAGAAACGTTTGTTGGAGTTGATTTGTTAAAATCAAAATAAGTACCAACATATCCTTCGTTAATCAAGTTTTTGATTAAAGTACTGTTGTTAACTACAGCTGATTTATCAGTGTTGTTACCGTAAGTTTTTAACAAGTAGCTTTCCAATTCGTCAGGAATGTTGTTGTTGTTTAAATCAACAGATTTTCCTTTAGTATCTACCATTACACCACCAATAGTGTTTGGTTCACGGTCAAGGTAATCAGCAACTCCGTCTTTATCTGTATCTAACATAGAAGTTTCGATATCAGCTATACGTTTTTTCAAGTTGTCGATTTCACTTTCGTTTTCGATAACCCAGTCAGCATGTTTTTCGTTTTTACCTAAGTAAACTGTTAAACCAACAGTACCATTAAATAATAAACCTGAAAAACCTCTTGCGTTTGCAGTAGTCGATCCGTCAAAATTTGCATCTTGAGCAGCGTTTAAAATTGTAGTAAAGTCACCTGTAAGTGCCAATCTGTTTGATAATTTAATTTGACCAGTAACACCCGCCATAAAATTACCCATTCTGTCTTTAACTGCAGAGTTTTGATCCTCTAATTGAGCCAACCCAAAACCAGCGTGACCTAATAAACCTAAAGTGTTAGTCCATGATTCGAAGTTCATGATTCTACCTAAGTTTGCTACTGCTTGAAGGTTTGCTCTGTATAATTTTGTATCAAAACTAGCAGAGTTATTTTTTCCTTCAAAACTGTTGTATCCAAAATCAGCTTTCAAACCAAATTTGTTATTGAACATGTAACGTACACCTAGATCGGCAACGTAAGGACTTGGAGTTGAAGTAAAGAATCCTGCTCCTAATGGTCTTTGTGGTTTGTTAACTCCACCTGCCAATTCGATAGACCATTTGTTGAAACCTGTATTTTTTACTTCTGTAGTTTTAGTTTGTGCATTTACAGACGAAACTGTAGTAGCCAAAACTAATGCAAACATTAAATTTTTCATTCTTGATAGTTTTAAATTCTTTGCAAATTTACGACATAATTTTAGTTAAGAAATTTCAATCAGTTAATTATGTAAAATTTGCATTAAATTCTATAAACCCTACCTAGTGTGGTAATTTGTCTATTTAATTAACGATATAATTCAACAAAGTGTTTTTTTTGCCGTGTTTTTTTGAGGGTAAAATTTATATTTTTCATTACAACTTAAAAAATATTCAAGTAAACTTGTAATTAATCGACATATTGCAATACATCTGTCAGAATTTGGATGGTTTTAAAGTTATCGTGTTTTACCTCGTGATCTATCTTTTCATGAGCCCAAGTGGTGTGAAATGGGATATGAAACGCATGACCGTTCATCGATAAAACAGGTAATACGTCGGATTTCAAAGAGTTACCGACCATTAAAAATTCATGGGGTTGCACATCCAAACGCTTTAATAAATCGTGATAATCTTTTTCTTGTTTATCCGACATGACTTCAATATGATGAAAATACTTTCCTAAACCAGAATTGTGCAACTTGCGTCTTTGGTCTAGTAAATCGCCTTTAGTGGCTACTACTAATTTGTACTTACCGTAAAGCGCCTCTAAAGTTTCTTCAACGCCTTCTAAAAGCTCAATAGGTTTCTCTAAAAGTTCTTTTCCGTACTGTATTATTTTTTCAATAACCTCGATCGGAATTGTGTTGTTCGAAATTGTCATTGCCGCTTCAATCATGGATAAAATGTATCCTTTGATTCCGTAACCGTATAATTTTAAATTAGCGATTTCGACCTTAAACAATTCTTGTGATAGTCCTTGATGCGACAAATAATCACTCATGAGTGCGCAAAATTTCTCTTCGGTTTCTAAAAAATAGGTTTCGTTGATGAATAAAGTGTCATCAGCATCGAAAGCAATTACTTTTAGGTTCATATCTTTTTATTTTACCGCAAATTCACAGATTGATAAATGATATATCTGCGAATCTGCGGTTAATTTTCTTTAATTTATCGTTTCTCCATTTGCAACAGCATCCGTGTCAGGCCGTGTAATCAAAAACATTAGTCTTTGAATTTACTAAAGATATATTCTTTTTTTTGATTGTCGTAATATCCTAAATAATATGCATCTGTTTTAAATAGTATTTGTGATGAAACATCCTTGTAATCGTCAAAAAAAGTTCTGATCTTATCAAATGCTAATGGATTTACATCGCCGTCGATATGATTCCCATCTTGGTCAAATAACCCCTCTGTTTTTACCACTTTTCTATTGGTATAAGAGTTGAAATTTTCTATTACTGGATTGTGTATAGCTACAGACATGAGTGCTCCCATTAAGCCAAATTGACTCATGCCAAAATAGCCAATTCCAAAGGCACCGCCGGACTGTTGAGCCGGTGAGATACCTCCAAAAGTAATTAAAGTATTGTTGCCTAAAGAGTAGACACTTAAACCCAAATAAAGATTGTTAATTTTTCGAATGAATTGCGAAGAATTTTCTAGAATCCTTTTACCTCCAAAATCTCCTCCCTCTAACTGAATCTCTGAATTTTTGAAATTGATTGGTTCAGCTGCTTTAGTAGTATATTCTTTTAAAATTTTGCCATCTTCATCATTGATAGTTAAGTATAGTAGTTTGGAGGAGCTCTTTATTTGATAAATCTTCTGATCAAAATAAAAGGAATTCGAGCTCAAATACATGCGATCTTCCTGGATTTCATGTGTTTTTATTTTCTTTTCTGAGACTCTAAAATCGCTGAGGTCAATTTTGATAATCTGTGTAAACTCAATATTTGTATCAATTGTTATAACAATTTTATTGTCTTGTAAATAGCATTTTCTTTTCTTAGCACTGTCTGCTAATGAGGTTGGATTTTCAACTGTAACATTCTGTAGAGCGAAAGGTGCTTCAAAAGGAAGCAAGTTTTCTCCCAATGTTTGGTACAGAGTTGAAGGAGTAAGCTCTGAATTATAGAAATTAAATGTGTTTAAATTGATTTTTCTTTGTGTGTAATTGCCTTCTATGTCAAAAATGTGGAGGTTTAAATCATTACTTTTTTTTACAATAGTTAACAAATAAAAGAAATTTTTATTGCTAAATTTTTGTAAAAATTTTTCGTTTTTTAAATCAAGCAAATGTTGCTTTGACGAGGTTTTGCGGTTTTTGAAATCATACGCTGCTATGAGTATTTCCTTGTAATTGTTAGATGACCAAAAAAGCGAAGTGTTTTCTTGATTTGTAGTGTAACCAATCATTTGAGTGTACGTTTTCGTATCGGGTCTTTCAGACGAAATACTATCCTCGATTTGCATTTTCTCATCAAGTTGAAGGGCTACTACTTTTGTTTTGTCACTAATAAACAAATTGATTTTCTTAGTGTCATAATTGACAGTTTGAAAAACATCACGATTTTTTTTCAAGTCCATCGGGATAGAGGATGCTTTTTCTTGCGAGAAAGAAATCAAATTACAAAAAAGTAAAGCTGTAAGAGCTGTTTTCTTAAACATTTTTAGTTGTCTTGATTTTTATAAAAGTACTTTTTGAAAGGTCTTTTTACATTAAAGGGATTTTACCGCTGATTCGCAGATTGATAAAAAGAAAAATCTGTGAATCTGCGGTTAATTTTTTTAATTGATTGTCTCTCCATTTGCAACACCATCTGTATCTGGATTTACGAAAACCAATTTTCCTTCGGTGTTGGTAGTCATCAAAATCATTCCTTGACTTTCTACGCCGCGTAAGTTTCTTGGAGCTAAGTTCACTAAAACAGTTACGCGTTTCCCAATGATATCTTCTGGTTTAAAACTTTCGGCTATACCAGAAACAATGGTGCGAACATCAATTCCTGTATCTACTTTCAATATCAAAAGTTTATTCGCTTTTGGCATTTTTTCGGCTTCTAAAATAGTTCCGGTACGAATGTCCATTTTTGCAAAATCTTCAAACTGAATCAACTCTTTTTGTGGCTCGGCTACTTTGTTTTCAGCTTCGTTTGCCGTTTTGGTAGCTTGTAATTTTTCAATTTGTTGCTGGATTGCTTCGTCTTCAATTTTAGAAAACAGTAATTCTGCCTCTCCAATTTGGTGTCCAGACGCTAACAATTCAGATGTTTCAGAGATCGTACTCCAAGCCAATGGCTGTTCTAGTTTTAAAATACGAGATAATTTTTGTGCTGTAAATGGTAAAAACGGTTCGCAAAGTGTACTCAATGCTGCGGCAATTTGCAAGGCCACATACATTTGTGTTTTGGTGCGCTCTTCGTCTGTTTTAATCATTTTCCACGGCTCTTCATCGGCTAAATATTTATTACCAAGTCGGGCAGCATTCATCATTTCGCCAAGTGCTTCGCGGAATCTGAAACGCTCTACCGAACTAGAAATTACCGCTGGATATGCTTTCAATTCAGCCAAAGTTTGTTCGTCTATCTCAGAAAGTTCATTCGGTGTAGGAACTATTCCGTTGTAATACTTGTTGGTTAAAACCACCACACGGTTAATGAAGTTCCCAAAAATAGCAACCAACTCGTTATTGTTTCTTGCCTGAAAATCTTTCCATGTAAAATCGTTGTCTTTCGTTTCTGGCGCATTCGAGGTCAAAGCATAACGCAAAACATCTTGCTGATTTGGGAAATCCTCTAGATATTCGTGCAACCAAACTGCCCAGTTTTTAGAGGTTGATAATTTATTGCCTTCTAAATTCAAAAACTCATTGGCAGGAACGTTATCTGGTAAAATGTAACTTCCTTCGGCTTTTAACATCGCGGGGAATATCACACAGTGAAAAACAATATTGTCTTTTCCTATAAAGTGAACCAATTTGGTGTCTTGATCTTTCCAGTAAGGCTCCCAGTCTTTTCTTTCGCGAGCAGCCCATTCTTTGGTGGCTGATATGTAACCAATAGGCGCATCAAACCACACGTATAATTTTTTTCCTTCGGCTCCAGCCACAGGAACATCAATTCCCCAATCAAGGTCACGCGTTACAGCACGAGGCTCTAAACCACCGTCAATCCATGATTTTACTTGGCCGTAAACATTCGGTTTCCAGTCGCTTTTATGTCCTACCAAAATCCATTCTTTCAAGAAATCCTCGTAACGATCCAAAGGTAAAAACCAGTGTTTAGTCGATTTTAAAATAGGCGTTTCTCCTGTGATAGTCGATTTTGGATTAATTAAATCGGTAGCGTTCAGTGTAGAGCCACATTTTTCGCACTGATCGCCGTACGCCTCTTCGTTGCCACATTTTGGGCAAGTTCCAGTAACAAAACGGTCAGCCAAAAACTGATCGGCTTTGGCGTCATACAATTGCTCCGTTGTTTCTTCAATAAAATCGCCTTGTTCGTATAATTTTTTAAAAAATTCCGATGCCGTATCGTGATGAATTTTAGCCGAAGTTCTAGAATAATTATCAAATGAAATTCCGAAATCTGAGAATGATTTGCGAATAATACCATCATATTTATCAATTACTTGCTGCGGCGTAATGCCTTCTTTTTTAGCTTTCATCGAAATAGCTACACCGTGTTCGTCGCTTCCGCAAACAAATAAAACGTCGCGATTTTGCAAACGCAAATAGCGAGAGTAAATATCCGATGGCACATAAACACCAGCCAAATGGCCAATATGAATGGGTCCGTTAGTGTAAGGCAATGCCGCGGTAATGGTATATCTTTTTGGATTTTGTATCATTTGTAACTCGTGTTTTTTTAGTTTTCAGATGTAATTTGCCTAAAAAAAGTGATAAAATGCCTTTTTTTCACTGGCTAATTGTATGATTTAATTTAATTGCCTGCAAAAATAAGCAATAGAATTTTATTTGAAGCTATTTAGCTTTGCTGAATCTGCGATGTCCCATTATCCGTTGTAATCTTTCCATTTATAAAGAAAAATGGAAAGGATTTTCACAGCTATTGGGTCTAAGGAATAGGTTTTTTGTAGCCTATTTGTCATTCCGAGGAACGAGGAATCTCTAGTTCAGGAGGAACTAAATTCGATATTAAAATAGCAAAATGTCGAAAAATAGTTTCCTTTGTATCGTTTTAAGTTTGTGATAACAGTCTCAAATGGCAAACACTATTAAATAAGTCTCTACATCATGCCCAAAGGTCCCGAAAAAAACACCAAAAATAAAGCCTTGCACACCAAATTATTAAATCGTAAAAAGGCCAAATTGCAAGAGGAAAAAAAAGAAAAAGCCTTGCGACTGAAAGCTTTGGTTGCGAATATCAATCAGCAAAAGAATAATGATACACCTGATAAAAATTAATCTTTAGCAGAAATATATCTGTGGGAATCTGTGCAATCTGTGGTAAAAAACAATTGCTTCGTTATTCGTGTTGAAATTATGCTCAAAAATAATTTGCGCTAATTTGCGCAATCTGCGGTAAATTAAAGCAGAAATAAATCTGCGGTAATTTGCGCAATCTGCGGTAAATTTAAGTAGAAATAAATCTATGCTCATCTGTGCAATCTGTGGCAAAAAAACGCTTGCTTGTATTTGATAATGACATTATGCTCAAAGTAATCTGAGCTAATTTGCGTAATCTGCGGTCAAAAAATATTCATAACAAATCGCCATTTAAAAAAATCTATTTAAATCTGTTTAATCTGTGGCGAAAGAACGAAATTTGCATCCTAAATATAAAACGCAACCCTAATGGAATTCGGAAAAATCATCATCTCAGAAAACGCTGCTCAAAGTGAAAACCCACAAGACATTATTAACTCCAATATTTCGGTAATTAACTTAATGCGCGAAGAAAAAATTGATGACGATTTAATTCACGAAGATGCGTTAATGAGTTATTATTTAGATTTTTACGTAGCCCAACATGTTGAGGGCAATTTTGCACAATTTGTACACCGTTCTGGATGGAACAAAGAATTAAATGAACTTATCGAAGAGGGATTAGCGCTTATTGGTGCTCCAATACACTTAGAGCTTTTTCAGCAACAGTCTAAAAAAGTGCGTTTAATGAGCAGTGTGAAACTCAATAAATTTTTACAAGGAAAATTAGACGGTGTAAACCCAACTCGAGACGCACTAAACAACGATACTTTTTTTGAAATCGAAGAAAATTTAATCGCCCTTAATGCTGCTTTTCTGATGGAACATCCTGACTTAGAAGTACTGTCAATTGACGCTATGTTTGCTACATTAGAAGAATTTGTGGGTCACGAGATTAAAAGAGAATAGCGTTATTTCGCAAAGACTCACCAAGAAAAACGCCGAGCTACGCAAAGAATTTTCTAAAAAACTTCGTGAATCTTTGTGGTTGTTTTGTGAAACTTCGTGAAATAGCCTTTGCTATTAAAAAGGAGTAGTGTTATCTCGCAAAGATACACCAAGAAAAACGCAGAGCCACGCAAAGAATTTTCTATAAAACTTAGTGAATCTTTGTGGTTGTTTTGTGAATCTTCGTGAAATAGCCTTTGCTATTAAAAAGGAGTAGTGTTATCTCGCAAAGATACACCAAGAAAAACGCAGAGCCACGCAAAGAATTTTCTAAAAAACTTAGTGAATCTTTATGGTTGTTTTGTGAATGTTCGTGAAATAACCTTTCCTGTCAAATAAGAAAAGCGTTATTTCGCAAAGACACACCAAGAAAAACGCAGAGCCACGTAAAGATTTTTCTAAAAAACTTAGTGAATCTTTGTGGTTGTTTTGTGAAACTTCGTGAAATATATTTTCCCAAAAAACTTTGTCCCAATCTTACCAAACATTTCCTTAAATTTGCTACCATTATTATACCATTTAGCGCAAAAAAATTAAGCTATGTTACAAATCGCATTTATTAGAGAGAATCAAGAAAAGGTAATCCAAGCTTTGGCAAAAAGAAATATGGATGCCAAAAGTGTAGTGGAAGAGGTGATACAATTGGACGAAAACCGTCGTGCAACTCAGGTAGAACTGGATACCATTTTGTCCGAATCTAATAAATTAGCGAAAGATATTGGTGAACTCATGAAAGCTGGTGATAAGGCCAAAGCTTCGATCTTGAAAGAAAAAACAGTAGCAAACAAAGAAAAAAGTAAAAAATTAGCTGAAACTGCCGATGCTTTAGCAGCTGAATTACTTGAAAAATTATATACGCTACCAAACCTGCCTGCAGGGATTGTTCCAGAAGGTAAAACTCCCGAAGAAAACTTGAATGTTTTTGAAGAAGGTACTGTACCCGTACTACACGAAGGTGCTTTACCACATTGGGAGTTGGTAAAAAAATACGACATCATCGATTTTGAATTGGGTGTTAAAATCACAGGTGCGGGTTTCCCGGTTTACAAAGGCAAAGGAGCTCGTTTGCAACGCGCCTTGATTAATTATTTCCTAGATAAAAATACAGCAGCAGGTTACAATGAAGTGCAGGTGCCACACATGGTAAATGAAGCTTCAGCCTACGGAACAGGACAGTTGCCTGACAAAGAAGGGCAAATGTACCACGACAAAGCTGATGATTTGTACTTGATTCCAACAGCTGAAGTTCCTGTAACCAATTTGTTTCGTGATGTAATCCTGAACGAAAATGAATTACCAGTTTTAACAACCGCTTACACACCTTGTTTCCGTCGTGAAGCCGGTTCATACGGAGCACACGTGCGCGGGTTGAACCGTTTGCACCAATTTGATAAAGTAGAAATTGTACGCGTTGAGCATCCTGATAAGTCTTATGAAGCGCTTGACGGGATGGTTGAGCATGTTAAGGACATTTTGAGAGACTTAAAATTACCTTACAGAGTGTTGCGTCTTTGCGGAGGTGACATGGGGTTTACATCAGCATTGACGTATGATTTTGAAGTTTTTTCTACGGCACAAGACCGTTGGTTAGAAATTAGTTCAGTATCAAATTTTGAAACCTTTCAAGCCAATCGCTTGAAATTGCGTTTCAAAGACAAAGACGGAAAAAACCAATTAGCTCATACTTTGAACGGAAGTGCTTTGGCTTTGCCAAGAGTATTAGCCGGAATTTTAGAAAATTACCAAACTCCAGAAGGGATTGTAATTCCTGAAGTATTGCGTCCGTATTGTGGGTTTGATATTATAGATTAAGCAATTTGCAGTTTTCAGCCACAGTAATTTTACACTGTTGCTGAAAACGGTAACTGCAACTAATACCGAATATTGAAAATGAAAAAGCTTTTTCTATATCTTTTTTTGTCATGCTCGCTAGTGGTGTTTTCTCAAAACGACCAACTGGCTCAGTATTATTTTGACAAAGGCGATTTTGAAAAGGCAAAAATAAGTTTCGAAGAGCTCCTTAAAGAAGCACCTCAAAACAGTCAATATTTTTTACGTTCGGTAGAATGTATGCAGCAGTTACAGCAATATGATGCAGCAGAGAAGGCTATTCAACAACGCTTAAGCAAATATCCACAAGGTTATTTGGTGGTGGAATTAGGGTATAATTTTCAGCTTCAAAAAAATGATGCTAAAGCAAAAGAATACTACAATCAAGCGGTAGAAAAAGTCAAAAAAAACCCGAATGAAGTGTACGGTATTGCCAATGCTTTTGAGAAAAAAGTACTGCTCGATTATGCCTTGCAATGCTATCAATCGGTGACAAAATCAGATCAAAACTTCAATTTTAGCTATCAAATTGGGTTGCTTTACGGGCAAATGGCAAATTTAGAGATGATGGTAACCACGCTTCTGGATGAAGCTTTTGCTAATCCACAAAATTCCATTCGAATTCAAAATCAATTTGTACGTTTTATGGCTGATGAGGGTGATGATTCTTTTAATCAGCTTTTGCGAAAAGCATTAATCTTAAGAACACAAAAAAACCAAGATTTGTTTTGGAACCATTATTTGAGTTGGTTTTATGTGCAACAAAAGGAATTTGACAAAGCTTTTATTCAAGAAAAAGCCATTTATAAACGAAATCCGGAGTCGTTGAATGCTATTGTCAATTTAGGACAATTGGCTATACAAGAAGAGCGCGACGAGACAGCTCAAGAAATTTTGACCTTTGTGCTCGAAAATACGCAGGACAAGGATTTAGTGCTACAAGTTGAAACCTATTTGATTCAGCTAAAAATTGAAAAGGCCACTGCAGCAGACTTGGCAGCAATAAAACTGAAATTGGAAACACTTGTGCAGCAATTTGGAATCGTACCTCAAACTTTAGAATTGCAACTCGCTCAAGCACATTTTACAGCTTTTAATTTAAAAAATCCCGAAGAAGGGAAAACAATAGTTAAGCGAGCATTAGAAATGCCATTGAATGAATTTGATAAAGCTAAAGCCAAAATGGAACTGGCCGATATCTTTTTGTACGAAGAGAAATTCAATCAAGCCTTAATTTATTATTCGCAAATTGAATTGGATATAAAAAATGATGTTTTGGCACACGAAGCCAGTTTAAAAGCTGCTAAAACTAGTTACTTTAAAACTGATTTTTCATGGGCATTAAAGCAGTTCAAAGAGTTGAAAGCTGCCAATACACAACTAATAGCAAATGACGCGCTAGAGTATTTTTTGTTGATTAATGACAATACGGTGGCTGATTCTACCCAAACCGCTCTAAAAGATTTTGCCAAAGGCGATTATCTGCTGTATCAAAATAGAGATGAAGAAGCAATAACCCATTTTTTAGAAATATTAAAAAAGCATAAAGGGGCTAAAATAGAAGCGGTAACCTTGCTACGATTGGGAAAATTGTATGAAAAGAAAGCCAATTTCGAACAAGCTTTAAACCAATATCAAGCCATAATTACACAGCATAAGGATGGGATTTACGTTGATGAAGCACTGTTTTTTTCGGCAGAGATTTACAACAAGCAAACGGTTCCTGAAAAGGCAAAACCACTTTATGAAAAAATACTATTTGAACACGAAGACAGTATTTATTTTGTAGAGGCGCGAAACAAATTTAGGCAGTTGCGAGGCGATACTTTGAATCCTTAAATCGCAATGACCTCTTTTCAGAATGTGCAATTAGGAGCGCATTTATAACAGATTTATTAAACACTTTTAACCCTACTTACCCCTAGTAGGATTCCCCTTCGGGGGTTAGGGGGCTGATATGATACTATACAACGTTACCACAAACATACACGAAAGCGTACACGACCAATGGATGATCTGGATGCAGCACAAACACATACCTGAAATGCTAGCAACGGGCAAATTCACCGCAGCGCGTTTGGTACGCGTATTGGTAGAAGAAGAAATGGGCGGTGTAACTTATTCTGTGCAATACACCACAGACAGTAAAGCTACGCTCGAAAGTTATTACCAAGAAGATGCTCCTGCAATGAGAGCCGAAGGAGCTAAGCTTTTTGGAGACAAAATGCTTGCTTTTAGAACCGAATTACAATTAATAGCAGATTATTAATATGTCAAAAGAAGATAAGTAGTACTGCTTTAAAGAACTGAAGAATGTACTTCCTTTACAGCAGTACGGAGTTGTTTTCAATTTTAAAATAATAGAAGTAGGCTTTGTGCCTATGTGCCATTGAGGCAAAACAAGAATTATGGAAAAAGTTACCGCCAAAAAGCACCTAGGACAACACTTTTTAAAAGACGAAAGTATTGCAAAAGATATAGCCGATACCTTGAATTTAGAAGGATATGATGATGTTTTAGAGATTGGACCTGGAATGGGTGTTTTAACCAAATACCTGTTAGATAAACCCATTACAACCTACGTGATCGAAATTGATACAGAATCGGTGACTTATTTGGATGCAAAATATCCAAAATTGAAAGATAAAATCATTTCGCAAGATTTTTTAAAATACAACATTAACGAGATATTTGAAGGAAAACAGTTTGCAATTATTGGCAATTTCCCGTACAATATTTCGACTCAAATTGTGTTTAGAACGCTGGAGTTCAGAGATCAAATTCCGGAGTTTGCGGGAATGTTTCAAAAAGAAGTGGCTGAGCGAATTTGCGAAAAAGAAGGTTCTAAGGCTTACGGAATTTTATCAGTTTTGGTACAAGCTTTTTATGATGCCGAATACCTTTTTACGGTAGATGAAAATGTGTTTAATCCACCTCCAAAAGTAAAATCGGGTGTATTGCGCTTGCGCCGAAAAGAAGATTACAGTTTGCTTTGTAGCGAAAAATTGTTTTTTACCGTAGTAAAAACTGCTTTTCAACAGCGCCGCAAAACCTTAAGAAATAGTTTGAAAACATTGAATTTGACTGATGCTTTGCGCGAAGATGAACTTTTTAACAAACGACCTGAACAGCTAAATGTAGCTCAATTTATTGCCCTCACCCAAAAAATAGAAGCCGATGGAATTTAAAATCAGCAAAGTATTAATTCATGAATTAGAGCAACTCATTCAAAACAAAAACGACCAGCAATTGGAAGTCTTGTTGAATGACATGCACCATGCTGATATTGCTGAAATTCTGGATGAATTAGACTTTAATGAAGCAACCTATATCTTTAAAGTTCTAGATAGTGAGAAAACAGCCGAGATCCTTTTGGAACTCGAGGATGACTTGCGTGAAAACATCTTAAGCAGGCTTTCGCCAAAGGAAATCGCTGAGGAGCTCGATGAACTTGAAACGAATGATGCGGCAGATATTATCGCTGAGCTTTCGCAAGATTTGAAAGCAGAGGTAATATCAGAATTGCAAGACGTAGAACATGCCAAAGATATTGTTGACTTGTTGCGTTATGACGAGGATACTGCGGGTGGAATCATGCACAAGGAGTTGGTTAAGGTCAATGAAAATTGGAACGTACTCACTTGTGTAAAAGAAATGCGCATTCAAGCTGAAAATATTTCGAGAGTTCACTCTATTTACGTGGTAGATGACGAGGATCGATTAAAAGGGCGCTTGTCACTTAAAGATTTGTTGACTACTTCGTCTAGAACACCAATTAATGATGTGTACATCAGAAAATTAAACTCGGTAAAAGTAGATACAGAAGATGTTGAGGTAGCGCGTATCATGCAAAAATACGATTTAGAGGCTATTCCGGTAGTAGATGAATTAGGTCGCCTCGTTGGGCGAATCACCATTGATGATATCGTTGATGTAATCAAAGAAGAAGCCGATGAGGATTACCAATTAGCAGCTGGTATCTCACATGACGTTGAGGCTGATGATAGCATTTACGAACATACCAAAGCACGTTTGCCTTGGTTGGTTTTGGCATTGTTAGGTGGGTTTATTTCGGTTAAAGTGCTTGGCCTTTTTGAAGGAGCAATGAAAGAACATGGAAACTTATTCTTTTTTACGCCGCTTATTGCCGCAATGGCGGGCAATGTTGGTGTACAATCATCAGCTATTATTGTGCAAGGTTTGGCCAACAATACTTTAAGTGGTTCCGTTTTTAACCGACTCATCAAAGAGGTCTCTCTTAGCTTATTAAATGGAGTTATCTTAGCCACCATTTTATTTGCAGGAAGTCATTTTTTACTGAATGTAGAAATGATTATCGGCATTATCGTCACTACGGCTTTGATTGCAGTAATCATAATTGCGTCATTAATTGGCACTGCTATACCACTTTTACTAGACAAATTTGGTATCGATCCGGCTTTAGCCACTGGACCTTTCATAACAACGAGTAACGATATTTGTGGTATTTTAATTTACTTTTCAATAGCACGATTGATTTTAGGGTTTTAATCCTTTAAATTAGATTTGAATATTATCATTCAGCCAAAAATGAAATCTTTTTATGCCACCAGTTTGGTTCAAAATGATTTCATTTTTGGCTTTTTCATTTGTGGACTTTGTGGTTTGTGTTGCTGTTTTAGCTATTTTTGAGAAAACTAAACTAAAACTAACTACTTGCCTTATTGATTTTGTTTTAAATACAAAGGAAAGAGCAAAAAACTACAACGCATGAAAGTACACATTATTGGCGGAGGAAATCTGGGCGTTTCTATCGCACTCGGTTTGGCTAAATTTGCCACACAGCATCAGGTGACCATTACTCGACGCAACATTTCGAGTATTCTTTATCTCGAAAAATTAGGCGCAACAGTAACAACGAATAATATTCTCGAAATTCAAGAGGCTGACGTAATTATACTCACCATCAAGCCCTATCAGGTAGATACCGTTTTGGCCGAAATTCTGCCACAAATCTCTAATAAAATCATAGCATCAGCAGTAAGCGGATTGTCTATTGAAAATTTGCAATCTAAAATTGGCGCCAATAACTATGCGGTGCGTATCATGCCTAATATTGCGGCACAATTTGGTGCATCGGCAACATGTATTGCATTTCACGAAGCTCATAAAGAATTGGCTCAAGAGATAGTTACTCTATTTGAAAGTTTAGGTACGGCACCAATTATTGACGAGAAATTGATGGATGCAGCCACGGTTCTTGCAGCCAGTGGTACAGCTTTTGCCTTGCGTTACATTCGCGCCTCAATGCAAGCCGGAATCGAAATTGGTTTCGATTGGCAAACGGCATTGGCCATTTCTGCTCAAACGGTAAAAGGAGCTGCCGAAATGCTTCTCGAAGAGAAAATCCATCCAGAACAATTAATTGATCGTGTTACCACGCCGCAAGGCTGCACCATTGCAGGTTTAAACGAAATGGAAATGCACGGTTTTAGTTCGTCCTTAATTCGAGGGATAAAAACTTCTCTTAAGCAGATTAAAGGATAGTTATTCTTAAAGTGCTATTTTTCTTTATTTTTATTATAAAAATCAAAATTTAGAAATAGCTTTGTATTTCTTGAAAATTATAAAAAAATTAAAAAATGAAAAAAGTATTCTTAGCATTAATCCTAGTGAGCACCGCTAGTGTATTTGCTCAAAATGTAAGTGTTGAAAAATCGATAACGTCTATTCAAATAGGAGGTGGAACAAAATTTGGGCTGTGGATTAATAATGAAACCAAATTATCGAACACTATTGCGTTACGTAGTGAAATCGGATTAGAAAATGATATAACTGTTGGTAGTCATTATGATAATGAAGGCTTTATATTGCAACCCGTATTGACTTTAGAGCCAAAGTACTATTATAATTTATTCAGTAGGAGTTCAAATTCAAGAAAGATTAAAGGTAATAGTGGTAATTTTATTTCTGTAAAAACTAGTTACCATCCGGATTGGTTCGTGCTAAATCTTGATGAAAAAACTACTAGACTGGCTGATTTATCCATTATTCCAACTTGGGGATTACGCAGACAACTGGCAGAAAATTTTAATTTTGAAACAGCTATTGGTATAGGGTACCGTGTAGTGTATTTTAAAGAGAATTCTTTTAATGGTAATGCACTTAATGTAGATGGAGCCTACAACAGAAATCAATATGTTCCGTATTTACATGTTGGTGTTTCTTATTCATTGTAAAATTATCGAATAGTAGTGTTAGAGCACGGATAGGTTATCAGTTTGAATAAACGCGATTTCATAGACAGTTTTGCAATAACACAAACCAAAAGCTACTAAATAGTAAAAAGCCTCGTTAACAAATTTGTAAACGAGGCTTTTTTTATTATTAGACAATCCAATTAAGTTGTGGTAGATTTTGTTTTTCTTGTTTTCAAATTAAACTTAAGCCACAAGAAACCAATTGTTCCCGCCATAAACGAAGCTGTTAAAATGGCAATTTTAGAGTACGTGATTACTTCTTCGCCATCATTTTTAAAAGCTAAAAGAGTAATGAAAATCGACATCGTAAAACCGATTCCACCCAGCATTCCGGCTCCCAAAATAGTAGACCATTTCAAGTCTCGTGGTAAAGTACAAATTCCTAAACTCACCGCAAGGAACGAAAATAACCAGATTCCTAATGGCTTACCAATCACTAATCCTGCAATGATTCCGATTGTGTTTGATTGCGTTAGTCCTTCGTGCCAATTTGGATTGATGGCGATGCACGTGTTGGCAATAGCAAACAAGGGTAAAATGAAAAAGGCAACCGGATTGTGCAGAAAATGTTGTAATTTATACGAGATAGTCTTTTTGCCGCCATCTCCAAACGGAATCACAAATGCCAACAAAACGCCAGTTATAGTAGCGTGCACGCCAGAATTAAGCATAAAATACCACATTCCTGCACCGCCAAGAAGGTACGGCCAAAGACTATGTACGTTTCTTCTGTTCAAAATAAATAAGCCTCCCATAATTCCAAAAGCGATACCTAAATTTAAAAACGAGATACTTTCGGTATAAAAAATAGCAATAACCATGATTGCACCTAAGTCGTCAATTACAGCAAGAGCAGTCAAAAACACTTTTAAGGAAGTAGGCACTCTGTTGCCTAGAAGCGATAAAATACCGATTGCAAAGGCAATATCTGTTGCCATTGGTATTCCTGAGCCGTTTTGAGTAATTGTTCCAAAATTCAAGGCCAAAAAGATTCCTGCCGGAACAATCATTCCGCCAAGTGCACCAAAAATAGGTAAGGCAGCATTTTTGAGGTCAGATAGCTCTCCTTGATATATTTCGCGTTCTAATTCTAAACCTATTAGTAAAAAGAAAATCGTCATCAATCCGTCATTAATCCAGTGAGTGATGGAATGATGGCCAATTTGTGTGTCCCAAAAAGCAATATAATCGGTTTGTATGGCTGAATTAGCCAAAAACAACGATCCTAAAGTGACAAATAGTAATAAGATTCCGCCTGATTTTTCGCTTTCAAAAAAAGCTTTGAACGTTTTTGTTAATTTCATGGGTATTGTATTGTGTAGCAGCAGTCGGATTGCTACGAATTTGTAGTTTGCAAATTTACGATTTTAAAAGTGAAATTCCATTCGGGAGCCAATAAACCGTATTTTTTTTGTTAATTTGAATGGTTAAATCTCCATCATCATTATGGCTATAAAAGTCCTTCATCTCGATAGCAATCATCCCATATTGTGGGACCAATTAGAAAATGCTGGTTTTATCAATCACAGCGATTACAAATCCTCTAAGCAAGAAATAGAAGCAATAATTGGTCAATATCACGGAATCGTAATTAGGAGCCGTTTTAAAATTGATCAAACTTTTTTAGACAAAGCAACGCAACTGCAGTTCATTGCTCGTGTGGGCGCTGGACTAGAAAGTATTGATTGCGAGTATGCCGAATCAAAAAATATCTCGCTAATTGCTGCGCCAGAAGGAAACCGTAATGCGGTAGCTGAACACACGTTGGGCATGATTTTGTCACTTTTTAACAAATTGAACCAAGCCGATCGTGAAATTCGTTTGGGTCAATGGAATCGCGAATCGAACCGTGGGTATGAGCTAGACGGGCAAACCGTAGGAATTATTGGTTATGGCAATATGGGGAAATCATTTGCCAAAAAACTACGTGGTTTTGATGTTACTGTTTTGTGTTACGATATTTTAGATGGGGTTGGCGATGCCAATGCAAAGCAAGTTAGTTGGGGAGAATTTCAAGAAAAAGTCACTGTATTGAGTTTGCACTTGCCTTGGACACCTGATACCGATAAAATGGTAAATGAAGCTTTTATTAATGGCTTTAAAAACCCGTTTTGGATTATGAATACCTCACGAGGAAAAAACATTGTAACCGATGATTTAGTTGCTGCACTGCAATCAGGAAAAATCTTGGGTGCAGGTTTGGATGTTTTAGAATATGAAAAATTGTCTTTCGAAACACTTTTTACGGATGCTAATCCACCCGCCGCTTTCCAATATTTATTGCAAGCGTCTAATGTAATTTTAACACCCCATGTTGCTGGCTGGACATTTGAAAGTCACGAGCGATTGGCGCAAGTTATTGTTGATAAAATAAAAGCGAAATATGCTCCTCAACCAGAAAAGACAGAGCCTAAACCACGAGTAACCGGTGTCGGCGGTTTCTTTTTTAAAGCGCAAAATCCAGCCGAATTAAAACAATGGTACCACAAATATTTAGGTCTGCCAACAGATGATTACGGTGCTACTTTTTGGTGGAAAGACAAGCAAGGTAACGATTGTAGCACGCAATGGTCGCTTTTTGAAGCAGACACCAACTACTTTGAACCAAGTCAAAAAGACTTCATGCAAAACTTTAGAGTAGCTGATTTAGAATCGCTTTTGAAAAAATTAACAGCCGAAGGTGTAACAATTGTAGGGGATATGCAGACTTATGAGTACGGAAAATTTGGATGGATCATGGATCCCGAAGGAAATAAAATTGAACTCTGGGAGCCCATTGATGCTGCTTTTGAACCAAAAAACTAATCTAACCAAAAAACTATAAACTATGGAAAATCAAAAACACGAAGCTTGGAACACGCCAAGAAAAACAATCCCGGTATTTAAAGTAGACCCTTTGTTGGTGTTAGTATTGGGTTTTTTAACATGCGGATTATATTTAATTTATTGGAATATAAAAGTAGCAGAAGTTTTTAATGCTGTTTCTGAACGACAGGTTATTTCACAGCCAGTGGCGATTTTTGCAGGCTGTTGCTACCCGGTAAATATTTACTTCTTTTATTTGGCAGGGAGAGATGCTTTGCCAGATGTGTATGCGTACGCAGGGGTTCCACAAAAGGATGATACTGTACTTTTACTTGTTCTAGGATTCTTTTTTCCAATGATTGCTGCAATGAAAGTTCAAAATGACATCAATAAATTATATAACTAGTACCAGAGTAAAAAGAAAGATTTACGGAATTATTGGTGCGATTTTAACGCTGATAATTCCGTTTTTATTAATGCTCTCTAATGAAGATAATCATCTTCAAACAGATCAATCTTTGTGCCCGTTTAAAATGATCTTTGGTTTTCCGTGTCCAGGCTGTGGAATCACTAAATCATTAGTTTACTTTTTTCAAGGTGATTTACTTAAGAGTTTAAGTTATCATATTTTGGGTCCGTTTGTAGTGCTATTTAGTCTTTTTTCAATCGTTTTGTTGACTTGTGAAATAGCTACTAGAAAAGAATATCTAAACAAATATTTTTACAATAAAAAGCTGGCTTACGGATTAGGTGTATTTTTGGCAATTTACCATGTGTTGAGGTTAAT